>NZ_LOSU01000004.1:0-1844 GCF_001522185.1 Burkholderia sp. RF2-non_BP3
CCCCAGAAGCCCTTCGCGTCCGACGTCGGCAATGCGCTGCCCCACGCGCTCGCATGCGCATGCTGGTGCACGTTGCACGCATTCGCGCAGCCGCACATCGCGGCAGCCGCCGCCCGTTGCAGCGGCGCGCCTTCGCGCTGCGTCGCGCCCCAGCCGCCATAGCCGCCGTACTCGCGCACGGGCGACCAGTCCGGCATTGCGGGCGGAATCGGCGCGTCGTGCGACGCGAACGGTCCCGCGCCCCACACGATCCTGCCGCCGACCACCGTCAGCAACGCCGTCGTGCCCGCGATGTCGTCCTCCGCGCACGCGAAGAAATCGCGATCCGGGACCACCAGGTCGGCAAGCTGCCCGACCGCGATGCGCCCCTTCTTGCCCTCTTCGTTCGAGAACCACGTCACGTACTCGGTCCACATGCGCAGCGCCGTTTCACGATCGAGCAGGTTGCGCTGCGGATACATGCGCAGGCCGCCGACCGTCTTGCCCGTCACGAGCCATGAGAGCGACACCCACGGGTTGTACGACGCCACGCGCGTCGCGTCCGTGCCGGCCGATACCTTGAGCCCCTTGCCGAGCATCTTCGCGACCGGTGGCGTGGCTTCAGCCGCCTGCGCGCCGTAGCGCTCGACGAAGTATTCGCCCTGGTACGCCATCCGGTGCTGCACCGCGACACCGCCGCCGAGCGCGGCGATCCGGTCCATCGATTTCTCGGAGATCGTTTCCGCGTGATCGAAGAACCAGTTCAGCCCTTCGAGCGGGATGTCCTTGTTGACCTTCTCGAACACGTCGAGCGCGCGGCTGATCGTTTCGTCGTACGTCGCGTGCATGCGCCACGGCCAGCGGTTCTGCGCGAGCACGCGCACGACGCCTTCGAGATCGTCCTCCATCTGCGCCGGCAGATCGGGACGCGCGACGCGGAAGTCCTCGAAATCGGCCGCCGAGAACACCAGCATCTCGCCCGCGCCGTTGTTGCGGAAATAGTCGGTGCCGTCGTGATACTTGACGCTCTTGGTCCAGTTCACGAAGTCTTCCTTCTCGGCGTTCGGCTTCTGCGTGAACAGGTTGTACGCGATCCGGATCGTCATCTCGCCCGCGTCGTGCAGCTTGCGGATCACTTCGTAATCGTCGGGGTAATTCTGCGAACCGCCGCCCGCGTCGATCACGCCCGTCACGCCGAGCCGGTTCAGTTCGCGCATGAAGTGACGCGTCGAGTTGTACTGATACTCGAACGGCAGCTTCGGCCCCTTCGCGAGCGTCGCGTAGAGGATCGTCGCGTTCGGGTTCGCGAGCAGCAGGCCCGTCGGGTTGCCCGCGGCATCGCGCAGGATCGTGCCGCCCGGCGGCTCGGGCGTGTCCTTCGTGTAACCGACCACGCGCAGCGCGGCCGCGTTCAGCAGCGCGCGATCGTACAGGTGCAGGATGAACACCGGCGTATCGGGCGCGGCCGCGTTGAGTTCGTCGATCGTCGGCAGGCGCTTCTCCACGAACTGATGTTCGGTGAAGCCGCCGACCACGCGCACCCACTGCGGCGCGGGCGTGATCGCGACCTGACGCTTGAGCATCTCCATCGCGACGGCGAGCGAAGGCACGCCGTCCCAGCGCAGCTCCATGTTGTAGTTCAGGCCGCCGCGAATCACGTGGCAGTGGTTGTCGATCAGGCCCGGCAGCACGCCGCGGCCGTCGAGGTCGACCACCTTCGTCGCGCGGCCCGCGAGCGGTATCACGTCCGCGTCGCTGCCGACCGCGACGAAGCGGCCATCCTTGATCGCGACGGAGGTCGCGACGGGGTTCGTGCGGTCGAGGGTCGTGAATCTTCCGTTATGGAGGATCAGATCCGGTTGGGT
>NZ_LOSU01000005.1:0-79938 GCF_001522185.1 Burkholderia sp. RF2-non_BP3
AACTGCGTGCACTGCAAGACCTGCGACATCAAGGACCCGACGCAGAACATCGTGTGGGTCACGCCGGAAGGCGGCGGCGGGCCGAATTACCCGAACATGTAACCTGCCGGAAAACGCCGCCTTGCGCGGCGTTTTTTTCGTCCCGTCGGCATTCGACGCCGCCCTGCCCGCCATCGGGCGCGCGATTGCCGCACCGAACCGCGCCCCGAACCGGCGGCGCTAGCGCGCCGCAATCCGCCGACGGAAATGCTCCGTGCCGGACACGATCTTGTCGAGCACCGCGTCGAGTGCCCAGAACCGCTCGCGCACGTCGTAGTCGATCGCGCGGCAGCGAATCGATCCGAACGTGCCGATCCGTTGATGGTAGATCTTCGCGAGCGCCGGGTAGCCAAGCGCTTCCGACACCGCCGAGAGCACCAGGAACGTCGACAACTCGTCGGCAAGCGCCGGATCAGAGTCGCCCTGCGTGCGCAGCCACCGATACAGATCGGGATGGAAGTTGGTGAACACGCCGTTGAAACCGGCGGAGCCCGCCTTCATCGCATCCCATGCGATCGCGGCGTTCGCATTCAGGATCTTCATCGGCGAGCCCGCGGCCAGCGCAACGCGCCGCTTCACCGTCTCCAGGTCGCAGCTCACGTCCTTCAACATCACGAAGCGGCCCGTGTCGATGCACGCGCGCAGTTCGTCATCGGACAGCAATCGCCGATAAGGCGCCGGACATTCATACAAGCCAAGCGGCAGATCCGTCGGCAATCGGGCGAGCAACTTGTGAAGATGATCGAGAAACGCGGCGCTGCCCTTGCGCTGTGGATCGAGGCGGTTGGTCACGAGCACGACGCCCTGCGCACCCGATTCCGCCGCGGCACACAGCTCGGCGACCTGCGCGTCCAGATCTTCGCTGACGTGCCCGGACGCGACGACAGGCACACGCCCCGCCACCCGCTCGACCACGAAACGCGCAAGTTCCGCACGTTCCGCGAGACTCAGGAATTGCATCTCGCTCGATTGCGCGACCGCGAACAGCGCATCCGAGCCGTGCGCCAGATACCATTCGATGAGTCGCTCGAGGCCCGCGTAGTCGATCGTGCCGGCATCGTCGAACGGCGTCAGCATCACCGGCACGATCCCTTCGATGGTCGTGCTCGCCTGCTGATGTGATTGCATCTGTTTCTCCTTCCTTCAGTGAATACAGGGGGTAGCCGGCCGCCTCAGGCCGGCAGCGCTCCGCGCGCGGCACTCGCGGACTGCTCGGGAATCGGCTTGCGCACCAGCAGCAGGTAAGCCATCGCGCCGGCGAAGGCGATTGCCGCCGCCGTCAGCAGCGCCGGCACGAACGACCACTTCTGCGCGATGACACCCGTCAGGATCGGCGCGAGCGCACCGCCGATGAAGCCGCCGAAATTCTGGATCGCGCCGAGCGATGCGACACGGCTCGGCGGTGCGGCCGCCGTCGCGAGCGCCCACGAACATGCCGATGCCGCATTGGCGAGAAAGATCACGACCGAAATGCATGCGAGCGCGACCGTATTGCTCTGCACGAGCGCAGCCGGAATCGTGAACGCGACCATCCCGAGCATCGCGACGACCACCGCATTGCGCCGGCTCACGACCGGCGAGCGGCTGCGGCGCGTCACCAGATCCGACAGCCAGCCGGCAACGAGCGAACCGACGAACCCGCACAGGAACGGCACCGATGCCGCAAACCCGGTGCGAATGAGGCTCATGTGACGCTCCATCGTCAGATATCCCGGCAGCCAGGTCAGGTAGACCCAGTTCAGATACACCGAACCGAAGAAGCCGATCAGCATGCCCCAGGTCGTGCCGTGCGAAAACAGGCTGCGCCAGTCGGCGAAGGTCAGCTTGGGGGCCGCGACGGTCGTCTGCGCATCGGCATCGAGATACCCTCGTTCCGCCGCGGTCAATTGCGCACGCGCCGGATCGCGATACGACGCAAACCAGACGACGGCGACCACGAGACCAAGTGCCCCCGTGATGAAGAACGCCCAGCGCCAGTTGAACGACGCGACGAGCACCGACAGCAGCAACGGCGCGAGCGCGGTACCGAGCGGCGATGCCGCGTTGAAGATCCCGGTCGGCGTACCGCGTGCGCGCAACGGAAACCAGTTGCTCACCACCCGCGCCGCCGACGGGAACTGCGGCGCCTCGCCGATGCCGAGCACGATGCGCGCGACGATGAACCAGCCGAAGGTGGACACGAGGCCGCCCGCCATCTGCGCGAACGACCAGACGATCAGCCCGATGCCGAGCAGCCGGCGCGGCCCGATGCGATCGACGAGCCCGCCGACCGGAAACTGGCACAGCGCATAGCTCCACGAGAACGCCGACAGCAGCAACCCCATCTGCGAGAGCGACAGCCCGAGATCGTTCCGGATTGCCGAACTCGCGACGGCCAGCGTGCCGCGATCGAGATAGTTGACGATTCCGCTCGCCATCAGCAGCGCGAGCGCGATACGTTGTCCGCGCCGGATACGTGGCGGCGCAGTCGGAACAGCCTGGTCTTCGTTCATTTCGATTGTCTCCATGTCATAGGCGGGTGTCTGCCCGCGCCTTCCGTCGTCGCGGAATCTATACCGTCATGCGCTCCACTTCCTCGCGTGTCGGAATCGACGTCTGCGCGCCATGGCGCGTGACGCTGATCGCGGCAGCACGCTGGCCGAACGCGATCGCGTCGTCCATCGACGCACCGCTCGCCCGGGCGGCCGCGAATCCGCCGACGAAGGTGTCGCCGGCCGCCGTCGTATCGACGGCGACCACCGCCATGGCCCGATGGCGGCCATTCCCCGCGCTGCCGCGCCAGCAGACGCCGCGCGCGCCCAGCGTGACCAGCACGTTGCCGACGCCTTTCGCGCGCAGCGCCTCGGCGGCGCGCACCGCCGAGGCGTCGTCGCCGACGGCGATGCCGGTCAGCGACTCCGCTTCCGTTTCGTTGACGACGAGGTAGTCGATCCGCGCCAGCAATGCGTCGAACAGCGGCCGTGCAGGCGCCGGATTGAGCAGCACCGGCGTGCGATGCGCGATCGCACTGCCGATCGCGCGCGCGACGGTCTCGATCGGCACCTCGAGCTGGCACACCATCAGCGCCGCACCGGCGATCGCGTCGCGCGCTTCGTCGATCAATTCGGCATCGAGGCGCGCGTTCGCACCGGGCACGACCACGATGCTGTTCGCCCCGTGCGCATCGACCGTGATCGTCGCGACGCCGCTTGCCTCGCCGTCGATCCGGTGCAGGTGCGTCACGTCGATGCGTTCGGCCGCCAGCGCGTCGTGCAGGCGCGCCCCGAACGCGTCGTCGCCGACGCAGCCGATCATCGCGACCGATGCCCCCAGACGGGCCGCTGCCACCGCCTGGTTCGCCCCCTTGCCGCCGTGAACGGTCCGGAACGTCGTGCCGAGCAGCGTTTCGCCCGGCACGGGCAGCCGTGGCGCATGCGTGACGAGGTCGACGTTGATGCTGCCGACGACCGCGATTCGAGGGGACTTTGCGTGGCTCTTCATTAAATGTAACCGCTTACATTCGCGACAAACAAAATAGCCGGAGCGGCCATCGTCGACGAAAATTTCACAATGCGGATGCAATCTGTGTCTGACATAATACGGAGTGGCATCAAGATAGCGCTTACATTCGCACAGGCGTCGCCGGGAATGCAAGCGGGACCACGATGAATCGAGGGTAAACGATGGCGTTTTTGACCACGCGCGGCGTCTGCGACGCAGCCGCGCCCGAGGATGACCGATGAGTATGCCCCCATCCAGCGGCGGCACGGCTCGCGCACGCCGCGGCAGCGGCCGATCGGTGCTCGGGGATGTCGCGAAACTCGCCGGCGTGTCGACCGCGACCGTTTCGCGTGTCTACAACGACCCCGGCAAGGTCTCGGCCGACGTGCAGCAGCGCGTGCGCGACGCGGCACGCGCACTGAACTGGATTCCCAACGCGGCCGGCCGCGCACTCGCCTCCACGCGCACCCACATCACGGGTGCGATCATCCCGACGCTCGACGACCAGGTGTTCGCGTCGCAGGTAGCGGGCATGCAGGCGGTCATGGCCGAGCACGGCATCACGCTGTTCCTGGGCTGCTCGAATTACGACCCGGCCCAGGCGCTCGCGCAGGTGCGCGCGATGCTGTCGCGCGGCGTCGAAGCCGTGTCGCTGGTCGGCGAAGCCTATCCGCCGGAAGTGTTCGAACTGCTCGATCTGCATCGGGTGCCGTATGTCGTCACCTATGCTTACCGCGACGACAGCCCGCACTGCTGCATCGGCTTCGACAACCGTGCGGCATTCGCGCGACTGACCACGCACCTGCTCGACCTCGGGCATCGCGATTTCGCGATCATCATGCAGCCTTCGGCGGACAACGACCGTGTGCAGGCCCGCCTGCGCGGCATCCACGACACGCTCGCCGCGCGCGGGCTCGCGGTCCGTCCGATCCACCAGCATGAGGGCCCGGCCACGATCGCGTTCGGGCGCGCGAGCCTGCGCGCGATCGCCGACAGCGGGGCGACGCGCCCGACGGCCGTGATCTGCGGCAACGACGCACTCGCGCTCGGCGCCCTGCTGGAAGCGCAGGCCATCGGCCTCGACGTGCCGTCGCAATTGTCGATCACCGGCTTCGACGATGTCGCGCTGGCTCGCGAAATCCGGCCTGCGCTGACGACGATGTGGGTCGACACCGATGCGATCGGCCGCAAGGCCGCCCGCGCGTTGCTCGATGCACTCGAGCACGGCGAAACCGGGCCCGGTTACGCGATACTGCCGGAGCTGCGGGTGCGCGAATCGGCCGCGCCGCCGAATTCGGCGGCTCAATGAAAACGGGGCGCCTCAGGCGCCCCGTTTCGCATCGAATCGATCGAGCCGGCGCATGCCGGCCCCGCTGCCTCAGGTCGCGCTGCCCGCGATCTTCGGCGTCGGCGTCTCGACGTCGCCGCACTGCGCGCGATGGCGCAGCGCATGGTCGATCAGCACCAGCGCGAGCATCGACTCGGCGATCGGCGTCGCGCGAATGCCGACGCACGGGTCGTGGCGACCGAAGGTTTCGACCGTCGCCTCTTCGCCGGACTTCGTGATCGAACGGCGCGGCGTGCGGATGCTCGACGTCGGCTTGATCGCGATCGACACGGTGATGTCCTGTCCCGTCGAGATCCCGCCGAGCACGCCGCCCGCATGGTTGCCGACGAAGCCGGCCGGCGTCAGTTCGTCGCCGTGCACCGAGCCGCGCTGCGCGACGCTGTCGAAGCCCGCGCCGATCTCGACGCCCTTCACCGCGTTGATGCTCATCATCGCCTTCGCGATGTCCGCGTCGAGCCGGTCGAATACCGGCTCGCCCCAGCCGACCGGCACGCCGGACGCAACGACGTCGATGCGCGCGCCGATCGAATCGCCGTCCTTGCGCAGCGCGTCCATGTAGGCTTCCAGCTCCGGAACGACCGCCGCGTTCGGCGAAAAGAACGGGTTCTCGCGAACGTGCGACCAGTCGACGAACGGCACGTCGATCTCGCCGAGACCGCTCATGTAGCCGCGCACCTCGACGCCGAAACGCTCGCGCAGCCATTTCTTAGCGACCGCGCCCGCGCCGACGATCGGCGCGGTCAGGCGCGCGGACGATCGGCCGCCGCCGCGGTAGTCGCGGATGCCGTATTTCTGCCAGTAGGTGTAGTCGGCATGGCCGGGTCGGAACGTCTCGACGATGTTGCCGTAGTCCTTGCTGCGCTGGTCGGTGTTGCGGATCAGCAGCGCGATCGGCGTGCCGGTCGTCACGCCTTCGAACACGCCGGACAGGATCTCGACCTCGTCGGCCTCCTGGCGCTGCGTCACGTGCCGCGACGTGCCGGGCTTGCGGCGATCGAGTTCGATCTGGATGTCGGCTTCGGTCAGCCCCATTCCCGGCGGGCAGCCGTCGATCACGCAGCCGATCGCGGGACCGTGCGATTCGCCGAAGGTCGTGACAGTGAAAAGCGTGCCGAGGGTATTGCCGGACATGATGGAACCGCCCAAAGAGAATTGGACAAACCGATGCGCTGCCTGGACCGCTGGCAGGCCGATCGTTTGCCGGTCGAGAAAAAGAAGTAAACCGCTATTATGCCAGCCGTCCCGTGCCCGCGGGCCGCGTGAACCGTTCAGACCACACGGGCCGGCCGCGCGGGCGGCCCGGCGCGATGCCGCCCCGACCCGCCCCTGCTCACTTTCGCGCGCCGCGCAACTCGGTCACCGCGGCTTGCAACGCCTCGGGCGTCGCGACCGAGGCCGGGATCGGCTCGCCGACCGCGAGCGTCAGCCGGCTCATCACGCCGCGCTTGATGGGTCGCGGCATACGCGCATCGGTATGACGAGAGAAATAGCTGCCCCACAGCCCGCGCAACGCCATCGGAATCACGGGCGCCGGCGTACGGCTCAGGATTTCGGTGATGCCGTGGTGGAACGTGTTGATGTCGCCCGTCTTGGTCAGCTTGCCTTCCGGGAAGATGCACACGAGTTCTCCATCCTTCAGCGCGGCCTCGCACGCGTCGTACGCACGTGCCAGCATGTCGGGATCCTCGTGGCGCGGCGCGATCGGAATCGCCTTTGCATGCCGGAACACCCAGCTCGCGAAGCGTGTCTTGAAGATCCGGTGATCCATCACGAACCGGATCGGCCGCGGGCTCGCGGCCGCCAGCACGAGCGCATCGACGTAGCTCACGTGGTTGCATACGAGCACGGCCGCACCCTCTTCCGGGATCCGCTCCGCATGCACGAGGCGAATCCGGTAGAACGTGTGCACCAGCACCCACGCGACGAAGCGCAGCAGGAACTCCGGAACGAGCAGGTAGATGTACGTCGCGACCACGACGTTCAACAGCGCGGTGACGAGGAACAGGCCCGGGATGTCGACGCCGGCCTTGGTCAGCCCCATCGCCATCAGGGCCGACAGGATCATGAACAGCGCATTCAGGATGTTGTTCGCGGCGATGATCCGCGCACGATGGGTCGGCGCGCTGCGACTCTGGATCAGCGCATACAGCGGCACGCTGTAAAAGCCGCCGAACATCGCGAGCAGGAACAGGTCGGCCAGGATGCGCCAGTGGCGCGCGCCGGCCAGGAATTCCCCGACCGACAGCAGATGCCCGGGCGACGGCAGCGCGCGGCTCGCGAAATACAACTCGATCGCGAACACGCTGATGCCGATCGAGCCGAGCGGCACGAGGCCGATCTCGACGCGCCGCTGCGACAGCCGCTCGCACAGCAGCGAGCCGAGGCCGATCCCGACCGAGAACGTCGCGAGCAGGACCGTGACGACGTCGGGGCTCGCGGACAGCACGTCCTTCGCGAAATTGAAGAACGACGTGAGGAACGTCGCACCGACGAACCACAGCCACGAGATGCCGAGCAGGCTCAGGAACACGGTGCGATTCTGTCGCGCGAGCCCGAGGTTGCGCCACGTCTCGCTGAACGGGTTCCAGTTGATCACGAGATCGGGCTGCGGCGCCGGCGTCGGTGGCACGCGCTGCGCGACGAGCCGTCCCGCGAGCGCGATGACGACGACGCTGACGGCCAGCACACGTTCACCGTTGCCTTCGATGCTCGCGGCCGCGCCGCCGATGATCGTGCCGATCAGGATCGCGATGAACGTGCCCATCTCGACGAGGCCGTTGCCGCCGACCAGTTCGTGGTCGCCGAGATGCTGCGGCAGATACGAATACTTGACGGGGCCGAACAGCGTCGAGTGCATCCCCATCATGAACGTGCACAGATACAGCAGCGTCGCGCTGTGCGTGACGAAGCCGGCCGCGCCGACCAGCATCAGCACGATCTCGAAGGTCTTCACGAAGCGCGTGAGCGTCGCCTTGTCGTATTTGTCGGCGATCTGGCCGGAGGTGGCCGAGAACAGCACGAACGGCAGAATGAAGATCGCGGAAATCAGGAACGCGGCCGTCTTCGCGTCGACGCCGGAGAAACGCGCGGTGTGATAGGTGACGAGCGAGGTGAATCCGATCTTGAACACGTTGTCGTTCAGCGCCCCGAGGAACTGGGTCGTGAAGAACGGTGCGAAACGGCGCTGACGCAACAGGTCGAACTGCGACGCGTGGGCGCGCCGTACGCCGCGCGACGCGGAAGAGACTTGCGTGTGATCGCTCATGCGGAATACGCGCGCATCGTCTGGGCGAAGCTGCGCGGGCCTTGTGTTGTTGTCGAAAAAACGGCGGCGCAGGCTGAACCTGCGCCGCCGTGCGCCGAGTGGCAGCGCCCGCGCGTCATGGCACCGGGCGCGACATGTTTCACGGCTTCTGCGCTTCGGCTTCCGATTCGGATTCCGGCCAGTCGCGGATGTATGCCTTCAGCATCCGGTTCTCGAAGCTTTGCGCCTCGACGACCGTCTTCGCGACGTCGTAGAACGAGATGACGCCCATCAGCACCTTCTTGTCGAGCACCGGCATGTAGCGCGCGTGGCGCTCGAGCATCATCCGGCGCACTTCGTTGACGTCGGTTTCCGGCGTGCACGTGAGCGGCTCGTCCATCACCTTGCGCACCTGCACGTCGCCGATCGCGCCGCCGTTCACGTGGAGGCGCAGGATGATCTCGCGGAACGTCAGCATCCCGACGAGATCGCCGTACTCCATCACGACGAGCGAACCGATATCGTGTTCGGCCATCGTATCGACCGCTTCGCGCAGCGGCTTATCGGGCGTCACCGTAAACAGCGTGTTGCCCTTCACTTTCAGAATATCGCTGACGCGCATCGTAGTCCCCTCATGCTTGAATGCAAATCCGCTTTCGATCCTATCGGAAAGCCTGTCAAAAGGAAAGCGCGGGCCCGCGCGGCGCGGCCGCCCCCGCTTGCGGACGCGAGCCGCCCGCCGCACAATGACCCCATCGACAGCGGCCCGAGGAGACGGCCATGGCGCATACGCATACGGACCAATTCGCCAGCTTCGCTGACTTCTACCCGTATTACCTGAACGAACATCAGAACCTCACGTCGCGGCGGCTGCACTTCATCGGCTCGCTCGGCGTGATCGGCTGCGTCGCGATGGCGATCGCGACGGGCCACTGGCCATGGCTGCCGGCGGCGGTCGTGTGCGGCTACGGATTCGCGTGGGTCGGACACTTCTTCTTCGAGAAGAACCGCCCCGCCACGTTCCGGCACCCGATCTACAGCCTGATGGGCGACTGGGTGATGTTCAAGGACATCTGCACCGGGAAGATCCCGCTGTAACGTCCGCCCGGCGGCGCGTCACGCCGTTTTCGGCGGCCGCGCGTGCGGGTCGGGCGCCCCGCCGGGCACAGGCCCCGGCACGGTCTCCGCCGGCGGCACGCCGGTGAGCCGGTGCTCGGCGATCAGCGACGCAAGCGATACGTCGAACCGGTCGTTCGACAGCACCTCGAGCAATGCCGCCCCTTCGACGTGGCTGCGGCGGCGCTGGAGCTGGTAGGTCAGTTCCGTGCGGTCGATCACCAGCACGTCGAACAGCTGAGCCAGCGTCAGGTGCTCCGGATTCGCCAGCAGGATGTAGGTCGGCGCGAGTTCGCCGCTTTCCAGCCGCGCGATCCATTCCCGCTCCTCCATCGTCAGCAGCAGCCGCTGCGCGGTTTCCATGTCGCAGCGCAACATGGTCGCGAGCCGCATCGCCGTATAGCCCGCCTTGCCGACCGCACGCGCCTCGGCCAGTCTCGCCAGCAGTTCGAGCGCGTCGAGCAGGTCGCTGCCCGGATAGTGGATGCGATGGAACTGGCCGACGCGAATCGCCGGCAGCGCGGACGCCACCATCGCGCCGAGCAGCGCGATGAACCAGCTCAGGTACACCCACAACAGGAACACCGGCAGCGCCGCGAACGCGCCATATACGGCCGTATAAGTCGGAATGCGCCGCACGTAATAACCGAAGCCGCGCTTCGCGAGCTCGAACGCGATGGCCGCGAACAGCCCGCCGATCACCGCGTCGCGCCATGCGACCGTGCAGTTCGGCAAGTACACGTACAGCAACGTGAACGCGAGCACGGTCAGCGGCAGCGACACGAATGCGAGCAGCCATTCGACGATCGACGTCGACGGCGCGGCGCCGGTGAACGCCAGCGACTGCGTAAACAGGTACGACGAGATCGACAGGCTCACGCCGAACAGCAAGGGCCCGAGCGTGATCAGCGCCCAGTACGCGAGCACGCGCTGCGCGAACGGCCGCGGCTTACGCACCCGCCAGATCAGGTTGAACGCGGACTCGATCGTCATCATCGTCATCACCGACGTGACGACGAGCGCGATCAGGCCGGCCGTCGTCAGCCCCTTGGCCTTCGACGCGAACTGGTTCAGGTACTTGAAGATCTGGACGTTGAACTGCGCGGGCATCAGGTGATCCGCGAGGAACCCCTGCAGCGAGATCTGGAACGATGCGAACATCGGGAACGCGGTGAACAGCGCGAACGCGACCGTCACGAGCGGCACGAGTGCCAGCATCGTCGTGAACGTGAGGCTGCCCGCCACTTGCGGGATGCGATCCTCGGCGCTGCGCCGGGCCGCGAACTGCGCGAGGCGCTTGAGGGTGTCGAGATCGACGCTCAACTTCGGCAAACGGCTTCTCCTTCTCGATGGCGCGCGCGATGGCGCGCCGCCGCCGCGCTGCGCGACGACTTCAGCCCCTATAATAGCCGCTCGATCCAGCAGGGGCCGACTGCACCGGGCATGCGCGCGGCCGCACGCGGCTCCGTCGCCCATGAAAGACATTCTCGTCCTCTATTACAGCCGTCACGGCGCCACGCGCGATCTCGCGCTCGCGATCGCGAACGGCATCGACAGCGTGCCCGGCATGCAGGCCCGCATCCGCACGGTGCCGCCTGTCTCGACGGTCTGCGAAGCCACCGCCCCGGACATCCCCGACGACGGCCCGCCCTACGCGGAACTCCGCGACCTCGAGGAATGCGCGGGCCTCGCGCTCGGCTCGCCGACCCGCTTCGGCAACATGGCGGCCTCGCTCAAGTATTTCCTCGACGGCACGACCCCGCAATGGCTGTCTGGCGCGCTGACCGGCAAGCCGGCCTGCGTGTTCACGTCGACCGGCAGCCTGCACGGCGGCCAGGAATCGACGCTGCTGTCGATGATGCTGCCGCTGCTGCATCACGGGATGATGATCGTCGGGATCCCGTACACGGAGTCCGCGCTCAGCACGACGCGCACTGGCGGCACGCCTTACGGCGCATCGCACGTGTCGCAGCACGATCGCAGCGCGACCGACGGGCTGTCGGCCGACGAAAAGGCGCTCGCGGCCGCGCTCGGCGTGCGGCTCGCCCGCGCCGCGGCGGCCCTGTCCGCCGCGCAGGCCACCGAAGCCGCATGAACATGCCCGCCCGCCCCGCCGTCGCCGCCCGGCCGCGCTACGCGCTGGCCGCGGCCACGTGCCTCGTCGCGCTGATCGCGCTGTCGCTCGCGTGGGAACTGTGGCTCGCGCCGCTGCGCCCGGGCGGCTCGGCGCTGATGCTCAAGGCCGTGCCGCTCGCGCTCGCGCTGCCCGGCGTGTGGCGGCGTAACATCTATACGATGCAGTGGGCGAGCATGCTGATCCTCGTCTATTTCGCCGAAGGCATCGTGCGCGGCATGTCCGACCGCGGGTTGTCCGCAACGCTCGGCTGGTGCGAGACCGCCCTCGCCGTCGGCTTCTTCGTGGCAGCGCTTGCGTACGTCGCGCCGTTCAAGCGCGCGGCGAAGCGGCAGCGCGCCGCGTCCTGACCCTTACGCGACCGAACGTGATGATTTCTTCCGATGCCTTCGTATCCGCCTGCCGCGACGCGATCGGCGCCACCTACGTGCTGACCGATCCGCACGACACCGAGCCGTTCCTGACCGACTGGCGCCGCCGCTACAAAGGCAGCGCGTGCGCGGTGCTCAAACCGGCCGATACGGCCGAAGTCGCCGCGCTCGTCCGGCTCGCGAACACGCATGGCGTCGCGCTCGTGCCGCAGGGCGGCAACACGGGCCTCGCCGGCGGTGCGACGCCTGACGCGAGCGGCGACCAGGCCGTGCTGAGCCTCGCGCGCCTGAACCGCGTGCGCGCGCTCGATCCGCACAACAACACCATCACGGTCGAAGCCGGCGTGATCCTCGCCGACGTGCAGGCACGCGCCCGCGAAGGCGGCCGGCTGTTCGCGCTGAGCCTCGCCGCCGAAGGCAGCTGCACGATCGGCGGCAACCTGTCGACCAACGCGGGCGGCACCGCGGTGCTGCGCTACGGCAACGCGCGCGAGCTGTGCCTCGGGCTCGAGGTCGTGACGGCGCAGGGCGAGATCTGGGACGGCCTGCGCGGCCTGCGCAAGGACAACACGGGCTACGACCTGCGCGACCTGTTCATCGGCGCCGAGGGCACGCTCGGCATCATCACGGCCGCGGTGATGAAGCTGCATCCGCTGCCGGCCGCGCAGGTCACCGCGCTGGCCGCGCTCGAGTCGCCGCACGCGGCGCTCGACTTCCTCGCGCTCGCGCAGCGCGCGGCCGGCCCGCTGCTGACCGGCTTCGAGCTGATGTCCGATTTCTGCATGCAGCTCGTCGGCAAGCACTATCCGCAACTGCGCTATCCGTTCGACCGCACGCATGCGCAGACGGTGCTGCTCGAACTGTCGGACAACGAGAGCGAAACGCATGCGCGCGCGCTGTTCGAAAAACTGATGGAAGAAGCATTCGAGGCCGGGCTCGTGGTCGACGCGGTGGTCGCGGAAAATCTCGCGCAGTCGCGCGCGTTCTGGGACCTGCGCGAACACATCCCGCTCGCGCAGGCCGACGAGGGACTGAACATCAAGCACGACATCGCGGTGCCGATTTCGTCGATCGCGTGCTTCATCGACGAAACCGACGCGGCGATCCAGCAGGCTGCGCCCGGCGCGCGGATGGTCACGTTCGGCCACCTCGGCGACGGCAACCTGCACTACAACGTGCAGACGCCCGAAGGCGGCGACCCGAAGGCGTTCCTCGCGGAATTCCAGAAACCGATCAATCGCATCGTCTACGACAACGTGCACCGCCACCACGGCACGATCAGCGCGGAGCACGGGATCGGCCAGTTGAAGATCGACGACGCCCAGCGCTACAAGTCGCCGGTCGAAACGGCGCTCATGCGCACGCTGAAGACCGCGCTCGACCCGCGCGGGCTGATGAATCCCGGCAAGGTCCTGCGCTGAAGCCCCCCACCCCGGAGCGATGTCCATGAGAGTTCGCGTCCTGTCCGACCTGCATCTCGAAAGCAACCAGCCCGACACGATCCCGCACGCCGACGCGGATCTCGTCGTGCTGGCCGGCGACATCCATAATCACGCGGAAGGCCTGCGCTGGGCCGCCGAAACATTCGCCCCCGACGTGCCGGTGATCTACGTACCGGGCAACCACGAGTACTACGACGGGGAATTCGGCGCGCTCGAAAACGCGATGCGCGACGCCGCGCAGGCGATCGACAACGTGCATTACCTGAACAACGGCGTGTACGTCGATCCGGCACAGCGCTTTCGTGTGCTGGGGACGACGCTATGGTCCGATTTCTCGCTGTTCGGCGCCGACGAGGCAAGCGTCGCACGCGCGATCGACGCCGGCATGCGTGTGATGCTCGATTTCAAGGGCTTGATCCAGGTGACGTGGCCGCACGATGCGGCACTGCACGCGGCGGAGGCGCCGGAGCGGGATTTCACGCCGGCCGACGCGATCGCGCTGCACCGGCAAGGCCGCGCGTGGCTGGAAGCACGGCTCGCGACGCCGTTCGACGGCCGCACGATCGTCGTCACGCATCATGCGCCGCACCTGCGCTCGCTCGCCGAGCGTTACGCGGAAGACCTGGCGTCGGCGGGATTCGTCACGGACATGGCGGAACTCGTGCGGCCGCCCGTGGACCTGTGGATCCACGGCCACACGCATACTTCATTCGATTACGTGACCGACAGCGGCACGCGCGTGGTGTGCAACCCGCGCGGCTATATTCACCGGCGCACCGGCGAACTGGAAAATCCCGCGTTTGCGTGGGACAGAGTGGTCGAGCTCGGCTGAGCGCCGGGCCATCCGGCCGCGTGATGCGGCCCTTCCCGATCGAAAGGCCGCCCGATCAGCGATCGGCGCGGCGCGATCCGTTCGCCGACGGGCGTACCCGCACCGGCGCCGGCTTCATCCGTGCCTTCATCGCGCGCAGCAGATCGCGCGTCGCCGCGGCGGCGGCAGCCGCACCAAGCAGAACTCCAAGGCCGATCATCAGTTGCGTATCCATTGCGACTCCGGGTATGGGCAGATCCAAATCTCTCTGATTTGAACAGTATCAAACTGTCCGCCGTCCGAGGGTAAAAAAATGTTGCGCGAAGGACAAATCTCGTCAGATCGGGCTCGACCGCGCGCTCATGTCGCAGCCGTGAACTGCGCGAGCGCGGCTTCGTCGGCTTCGAGCGTGGCCGGCAACTCATCGCGCAGAAAATCGACCCAGGTGCGGATTTTCGCGTCGAGATACTGGCGCGACGGATACAGCGCGTAGATGTTCATCACGTGCGACCGGTATTCGGGCATCACGCGCACGATGTGTCCGCTGCGCAGCCCGCCGATCGCCGAATAGAGCGGCAACCCGCCGATCCCCATCCCTTCCCGCACGGCCACCGCGAGCGCCTCGGCGACGTTCACGCGGAACGGCGGCGCCGTGATCGGAATCACCTCGTCGCCGTGCGGCCCCGACAGCGACCACTCGTCGAAGTGAAAGCCCGGCGCGACCATCCCGAGACAGACGTGGTGCTCGAGATCCGCGGGCGTCCGCGGCACGCCGTGCGTGTCGACATAGCCCGGCGACGCGCACACGACGCTGTAGCTCTCGCCGAGCCGCTGCGACACCAGCCCCGAATCGGGCAGGTCGCGGCCGACGACGATCGCGACGTCGTACCCCTCGTCGAGCAGGTCGGGCATCCGCTGCGCGAGCGTCAGTTCGACGTGCACGTCCGGATAGCGCTGCCGATAGCGGGCGATGGCCGGCACCAGGTAGTGCTGCCCGAGGCTCGTGAAGCAATGGACCTTCAGCTTGCCCGACGGGCGCGCGTGCGCGTCGCCCGCTTCGGCTTCGGCCTGTTCGACGTACGCGAGGATTTGCTCGCAGCGCTGCAGGTAGCGCTCGCCTGCCTCGGTCAGCGCGATCCGGCGTGTCGTCCGGTTCAGCAGGCGCGTGCGGAGGTGCGCCTCGAGATCCGACACGGCGCGCGATGCATAGGCGGTAGTCGAATTCATCTGCTGGGCGGCCGCGGTAAAGCTTCCCGCGTCGACCACACGGACGAATACCCGCATGTTTTGTAACGTATCCATCCCATTACCCGTTTGAATCCGGAGGGATTGTTGCACAGGGGCGAACAAATATTATCTCAGGATTCGTAAAAATGACTTGCACCCTTGTCCATTTATTCAGGAATCACTGAAAAATATAATCGCATCCGACTCATCTATATCCGAAAGGGAGAAAATCGTGCGGTCTCCGGCAACAAAAGGGACGCTGGCACTGGCGGTTCTTGCAGTCTCATTAATAATGGCCGGATGCGCGAGCATGGGCGACAACAAGCCGCAGTCCGCGCGCATCGAAGCGAACACACTCGATGCCGGTGCCGCCATCCGCGCGGCGGACCACGATGCGGGCTGGCCCGCGTCCGACTGGTGGCGCGCGTACCGCGACCCGCAACTCGACGCGTGGATCGCCGCCGCGCAGGCCGGCAACCCCACCCTCGCGGCCGCCGAGGCGCGCGTGCGCGAAGCGCAGGCGATGGCGCGCGTGGCCCGTTCGGCGGAACTGCCGCAGATCAACGGCAACCTGTCGCTGATGCGCCAGCACTGGCCCGACAACGTGTACTACGGGCCCGGACCGCTCGCCGACACCGACACGTGGAACAACACCGGCACGCTCGGCCTGTCGTACCACCTCGACCTGTGGGGCAAGGACAAGAACGCGACCGAGCGCGCGCTCGACACCGCGCATGCGACGGCGGCCGACGCACGGGCGGCGAAGCTCGAGCTCGAGGTCAACGTCGTGCGCGCGTATGTCGGCATGTCGATGAACTACGCGCTGCTCGATCTCGCGCACGAAACGTTCGAACGCCAGCGCTCGCTGGCCGATCTCGCGCGCAAGCGCCTGCAGGCCGGCCTCGGCACGCAGCTCGAAGTCAGCCAGGCCGAATCGACGCTGCCCGACTACGAGCGCCAGATCGACAGCTATGAAGAAGCGATCCAGCTCGCGCGCCACCAGCTCGCCGCGCTCGCGGGCAAGGGCCCGGGCGCCGGCGATGCGATCAAGCGGCCGAGCCTGTCGCTCGACGCGCCGGCCGGCTTGCCGTCCGCGATGCCGGCCGACCTGCTCGGCCGCCGCCCGGACGTCGTCGCGGCCCGCTGGACGGTCGACGCGCAGGCACGGGGCATCGATGTCGCGAAGGCCGCGTTCTACCCCAATATCGATCTGCTCGCGACGGTCGGCGGCTTCGGCGTGACCGCGCCGTTCACCGACTTCCTGCGCGCGATGAACGGCGGCTGGACGGCCGGCCCGGCGCTGTCGCTGCCGATCTTCGAAGGCGGCCGCCTGCGCGCGCAACTCGGCGCGGCCGACGCCGGCTACGACCAGGCGGTCGAGCGCTACAACCAGACGGTCGTCGGCGCGCTCAAGGACATCGCCGACCAGGTCGTGCGGATCCGCTCGCTCGATACGCAGAAGAAGGACGCCGCGCGCTCCGTGGCCGCCAACGACCGCAGCTACCAGCTGTCGCGCGAAGGCTTCCGCCGCGGCCTGACCGATTACGTGAACGTGCTGGTCGCGCAACAGCAGTTGCTGCGCGCGCAGGAAACGGCGGCCCGCATCGACGCGGAGCGCCTCGCCGCGCACGCGCAGCTGATGGCCGCGCTCGGCGGCGGCGTCGAGCCGGAAACGGACGTTCAGGCTGGCCATCCGCCGCAAGACGAATCCGCCGCCAGCACCGCCGCGCCGGCCGCCGCATCGGGTGCGAAGCCCGTCGTGGCCGCCGCCCGGCCCGCGCAGGTCGCAACCGCTGGCGCGACCGCCACGCCGGCCGCACGGTAACGCGGAGCGACCGTCATGTCCGCCTCCTCCCCCGCTTCCACACATGCCGCCGGCCCGCTCGCGGCCTGGTCCGCCGCGTTCGGCGACTGGGCCCGCAGCGACGGCGCCGCGTGGCTCTATCTGTTCAAGGCACTGCTTGCCGCGTTCATCGCGACCGGCGTGTCGATGCGGCTCGACCTGCCGGCGCCGAAGACGGCGATGACCACGGTGTTCATCGTGATGCAGCCGCAAAGCGGCGCGGTGCTCGCGAAGAGCTTCTACCGGGTCGCCGGCACGATCTTCGGGCTGATCGCGACGCTCACGTTCGTCGGGCTGTTCCCGCAGCAGCCGCAGCTGTTCCTGCTGGCCGTCGCGCTGTGGGTCGCGCTGTGCACGGCCGGCGCCGCGCGCAACCGCAACTTCCGCAGCTACGGCTTCCTGCTCGCCGGTTACACGACCGCGCTGATCGGCCTGCCGGCATCGCAACACCCCGACGGCGCGTTCATGAGCGCGATGACGCGGGTCGCCGAAATCATGGTCGGGATCGTGTCGGCAGGCGTCGTCAGCGCGCTGGTGTTTCCGCAGTACACCGGCGAGCAGATGCGCACGACGGTGCGCAAGCGCTTCAGCAGCTTCGTCGACTACGTCGCGGCGGCGCTGTCGGGCCAGCTCGACCGCGCGCACATCGAAACCATCCATACGCGCTTCGTCGCGGACGTGGTCGGCTTCGAAGCGGCGCGCAGCATGGCCGTGTTCGAGGATCCGGACACGCGGATGCGCAGCGGCCGCCTCGCGCGTCTGAACAGCGAGTTCATGAGCGTATCGAGCCGCTTTCACGCGCTGCATCAGTTGATGAACCGGTTGCGCGCGGCCGGCGCGCAGGCCGCGATCGATGCGATCGAGCCGTACTTTCGCGAGATCGCGCCGCTTCTGACGCGCAATGGCGAACCGGTGCGCTCGTCGGCCGACGCCGCGCTCGCGGCCGAACAACTGCTCGCGTGGCGCGACGCGCTGCCGCGCCGCATCCGCGCGACGCGCGCCGCGCTCGAGACGCAACCGGATTTTCCGCTGCTCGACTTCGACACGGCCACCGAGCTGCTGTACCGCTTCATCACGGACCTGCACGAATACGCCGCGACCTATGCGTCGCTGTCGACCGCGACGCACGAGCGCGAACGCTGGATCGAGCGCTACGAGCCGCGCACCAACGTGACGGCGATGGTGATCGCGGCGATTCGCACCGCGACCGTGATCCTCGTGCTCGGCTGGTTCTGGATCGAGACCGCGTGGCCGAGCGGCGTCACGATGACGCTGACGGCCGCGGCCACCTGCGCGCTCGCGTCGTCGACACCGCGGCCGACCGCGATGTCCGCGCAGATGGGCATGGGGACCGCGCTGGCCGTCTGCACGGGCTTCCTGCTGACGTTCGGCATCTACCCGCACATCGACGGCTTCCCGCTGCTGTGCGCGGCCCTCGCGCCGCTGCTCGCGATCGGCATCTTCATGACGATGAAGCCGAAGCTCGCGGGCTACGGGATGGGCTACCTGATCTTCTTCAGCTTCCTCGCCGGCCCCGACAACATCACGCACTACGACCCGATGAGCTTCATGAACGATGCGCTCGCGCTGGTGCTGTCGATGCTCGTCTCGGCGATCGCGTTCGCGGTGCTGTTTCCGCCGACCGCGCCGTGGCTCAAGAAGCGGCTGTTCGCCGACCTGCGCCATCAGGTGGTCGCCGCGTGCCACGCACGGCTGGCCGGACTGCGCACGCGCTTCGAGAGCGGCGCGCGCGACCTGATGTACCAGGCGCACACGCTGTCGGCCGACCAGCCCGACGTGCAGCGCGACGCGCTGCGCTGGATGTTCGCGGTGCTGGAGACGGGCAACGCGGCGCTCGACCTGCGCACCGAGCTGGCGACGCTGCCGTCCGACCCGCGCTATGCGCCGACGACGCCGTGGCGACGCGCGATCGAGACGATGCGCACCGCGCTGTCCGCGCTGTTCCGCAAGCCGGACGCGGCGCGCTTCGACGCGACGCTCGATGCGGTCAACGCCGCGATCGACGCGACCCGGCAGACGCTCGATGCGGTCACGCCGTCGCGCGAGGAGCGCCATCGGCTGCAACGCATCCTGAGTCATCTGCATTTCGTACGCACGGCGCTGCTCGATCCGGAATCGCCGCTCGAGCCGCTCAACCGCAACCGCCCCGTGCGTCCCCAACAAGGAGCCTCGTCATGATGCCGCGTGAAATCGCCATTCTCGATGCCTACATGCCCACGGTGGTCCTGATGTTCGTCCTGGGCGCGCTGGCGACCTGGACCGTCGATCGCCTGCTCGCCTACACGGGCCTCTACCGTCTCGTCTGGCACCCGTCGCTGTTCCGCGCGTGCCTTCTCGTCTGCATTTGCGGCGGACTGAGTCTTGCCGTTTACCGTTGATTCCGAACCATCATGATTCTCAGAAAACTCTTCGGCTTCGTCGCGACCGCCGTCATCCTTCTCGTCGCGATCCTGATCGGGCGCTCGCTGTGGGTGCACTACATGGACGATCCCTGGACGCGCGACGGGCGCGTCCGTGCCGAGATCGTCAACGTCGCGCCGGACGTGTCGGGCGCGATCGTCGAACTGCCCGTGCATGACAACCAGCTCGTGAAAAAGGGCGACCTGATCATGCAGATCGACCCGTCGCACTACCAGATCGCGGTCGAGCAGGCGCAGGCGGCCGTCGCCGCCCGCCGCGCGGAACTGCAGATGCGTCGCGACGACGCGGCCCGCCGTGCCGACCTCGACGCGCTCGTCGTGTCGAAGGAAAACCGCGAGAACGCCGCGCACAGCGCATCGAGCGCCGACGCGCAGTACCAGCAGGCGATCGCCGCGCTCGACGCCGCGAAGCTCAATCTCGAACGCACGCGCGTGGTCGCGCCGGTCGACGGCTACATCACGAACCTGCAGACGTTCAAAGGCAACTACGCGGTGGCCGGCCAGGCGAAGCTCGCGATCGTCGACAGCCATTCGTTCTGGGTCTACGGCTACTTCGAGGAAACCAAGCTGCCGCGCGTGAAGGTCGGCGCACCGGCCGAGATGCGGCTGATGAGCGGCGGCGTGATGAAGGGCCACGTCGAGAGCATCTCGCGCGGCATCTACGATCGCGACAACCCGCAAAGCCGCGACCTCGTCGCGGACGTGAACCCGACCTTCAACTGGGTGCGCCTCGCGCAGCGCGTGCCGGTGCGCATCCGCATCGACGAAGTGCCGGCCGACGTGGTGCTGTCGGCGGGCACGACCTGTACGGTCATCATCGATCCGGACAAGCAGAAAAAGTCGTGATGAAACGCTGGCCGGGCGGCGCCCCGCCCGACCGCGTCATTCCCAGAAGAACCGGTAAGGCAGGAACGGCGACGGGCCGAGCCCGTATTCGCCGAGCATGTTGCGCAGTCGCATCGCGAAGCCGACGGCGCCGATCACGACCAGCGCGACGATCACGTGCCGGCGCCGGATCCCTGGCACGTGCTGCAGCGGCACGAACTGACAGCCCATCGCGAACAGCACGAGCCACTGGAAACGCAGCCCCGCATAGCTGATCCGCGCGAGCGCGAAGCTCGCGATCTCGCAAACGAACAGGAACACGAGCGTGCGCGGCATGCGCGCCAGCAGCACCCAGCCGGCGGCGAGCGTCAGCAACGCAAGCACGAGCGGGGCGCCGCCCGACATCTGCGCGGGCGGCGTGAACGCCGCATACAGGCCGACCTTCGCAAGCAGCGCGTCGTGATGCATCGCGAACAGCACGCCGCCGATCGCGACCGCCAGCCCCGCATAGCGCAGCATGCGCAACCGCCCGACCTGCAGCAGCACGACAAGCAGCGCCGCCGACACGTGCATGGCGGTCGCCGCGGCCGCGAACGCGAACGACGCGCCGTGCCGCCTGCGCGCCCATGCGTCCGATGCGAGCTTCGCGACACAGAACGCGACGCCGTAGCGCACGCCGCTCATCGCCATGTCGTAGAAGAACAGCGGAAAGATCAGCGTGGCGAACACGCATGCGTCCTCGGCGCTCCGGCCGAACCCGGCGACGCACGCGACGACGACCAGCAGCGACAGGATCGCCATCGCGATGTGCGGATCGTGCCCGAGCCACGCGAGCGCGCGCACGAGCCAGACGAAACCCGGTTCGAGCGTGCGCGGCACGACCTTCAGGTTGCCGCTCCAGATGCCGGTAATGATGTCGAGGTAGATCGCCGTGTCGGTGCCCGTCCGGCCCCGCAGCACGGCGAACGCGGCGGCTGGCGCGATGCCCGCCGCGAGCCATCGCCATGCGGCCACGCGCGTGCGCGTGCCGATCGCCGCGGACGCGAGCATCCACAGGTATCCCGTCAGGTAAATCGTCATCGTCATTGTTGTGACCCGCTCGGCGTGCGGTCGCACCGGAGTCGGTGCGCATGCGCCGCGGGTTCTGGCCCCCCGCTATGTGGAGGCGCATTGTAAGGGATTGCGCTCGGGCCGACTGCCGGGTTTGTCACCGATCGACAGCAGCCCGCCAGCCTGCGCGTCGCGGGCGGACGGCCCGCGACGGCGTGGGACGATGCGACGCTCAGGCCGCGATGCGAAAGCGTCCGACCAGCGACTTGAGCGCCTGCGCCTGCTCGTCGAGCGCGTTCGCTGCGGCGGCCGCCTGTTCGACGAGCGCCGCGTTCTGCTGCGTGCCGGCATCCATCTGCGTGACGGCGCGGCCGATCTCGTCGATCCCCGCGCTCTGCTCGTCCGACGCCGCGGAGATCTCGCCGATGATGTCGGTCACGCGCTTGACCGCCCGCACCACGTCGTTCATCGTGCGGCCCGCATCGTGCGCGAGCGCCGCGCCGTTCGCGACGCGCTCGACCGACGCGCCGATCAGCCCACGGATCTCCTTCGCCGCGGTCGCCGCGCGCTGCGCGAGCTGCCGCACCTCGCCCGCGACCACCGAAAAACCGCGTCCCTGCTCACCCGCGCGCGCCGCCTCGACCGCCGCGTTCAACGCGAGAATGTTGGTCTGGAACGCGATCCCCTCGATCGTGCCGATGATGTCGCGAATGTTCTTCGCGCTGTCGTCGATCTCGCTCATCGTCGCGACCACGCGCCCGACGACTTCGCCGCCCGCCTCCGCGACCGCCGACGCATTGGCCGCGAGCGCGCTCGCCTGCCGCGCGTTCTCGGCGTTCTGCCGCACCGTCGACGTGAGTTCCTCCATGCTGGCCGCGGTGCGCTCGAGCGCGACGGCCTGCTGCTCGGTGCGGCGCGACAGGTCGAGGTTGCCGGTCGAGATCTCGCCGGACGCGGCCGCGATCGCCTCGGCGCTGACGGCGATCTCGCCGACGGTCGCCGCGAGCCCGGTCTGCATGTCGGACAGCGCACGCACCATGCTGTCGCGGTCGTGCCGGCCGAGCGATATGGGCCGTGCGAGGTCGCCGCGCGCGATGTCGGCGGCGATCGCCTTCGCCTCCGCGGGCTCGCCGCCGAGCTGCGACGCGAGGCGGCGCACGACCCCTTCGGCAATCGCGATCGCCAGCACGATCAGTGCGGCCGTCATCGCCGCGATCATCGCGAACGACGACGAGAAGATCGTTGCGGACGCATCGAGCGTCGCCTTCGACTTCGCGCCGCGCGTCTTCACGAGCATCGCGACGAGCTTCTCGAGCTTGCCGGTCTCGACCAGCAGCGACACGTCCTGCGTGCCGACCTGCCAGTTCATCTGCGACAGGTCCAGCGGCTGCGCCTGCACGAGCGCGACGAAATCGCGCAGATGGCCGCTCCACGTGCCGACCGCCATCGAGAATGCGCGCAGTCGCGCGGAATCGTCCGCATCGGCCGGATCCGCGTAGCGCTGCAGCGTCGCGAGCGCCTGGCCGATCGACGCGAGCCCCGCGCCAACCTCGGCGCCCAGGTCGTCGCGCTCCTTCGCGGTGGTGGCGGTCAGCAGCATCTTCTGCGCGCGGCTCGCGCGCAGCACCTCGGCGCGCACCTCCGCCGCCGCCCGGCTCGCGACGTGCCCCTGCTCGTAGACCGACGCAATCGACGCGTTCAGCCGGCTGATCTGCCACAGCGAAAACACGCCGATCGCGAGCGTGCCGGCCAGCAGGATCGCGAACGCGGCGCGCAACGTCGCCTTGACCGTCCACGGCCGGGATTCGCGCCGGGCTGCGCGCGCACGACGTGCGGCGGGCCGGGCGGCTGCGTCGGATGCGGCGGCGGCCGCAACCGGCCGCGGATGCAATGAAGCTGCTTTCATCGATATATCCCCGTATTGATCATGCCGCCGGAAAGGTCGGTTCCGGCGGCCGGCATTCCCGCGCTGGCCCGCCATGCCGCGCGCCCTGCGCTCGCCCGGCTCGTGGCCGGTGCCGCACTGTGATGTCATTGGTCCTTCTACGGCCGCCATCGGCGCGCCTTGAGTCCGGGCAAACACCGATCCGGTCCCGCGCGGCCCGACGAAAGCCGGACGTGCCGCAGCGTTATACCTGGCCAAAAAACGGCGTCATGACCGAATCGTCACAACAATGTCCGAATCGCGACAAAAGTTGGCCTGACATTCTCGATACGCCACATTAGACTTCTTTGACGCAACAACGATTCGAACGCGCCGATCCCCATCAGAGCGCGTCCCGCCACCTCAACTCGCTCAGCTCACATGGAAACCAGCCTCGATACGGGCGTCGGCGCGACAGCCGCAGCCCAGCCGTCTGCCCCACCCGCTCCGCGTACCGTCTACCCCGTGCTCGGCGCGATCAGCTTCTCGCACATGCTCAACGACATGATCCAGTCGTTGATCCTCGCGATCTATCCAATGCTCAAGAGCCAGTTCGCGCTGTCGTTCGCGCAGATCGGCCTGATCACGCTGACCTACCAGATCACCGCGTCGCTGCTGCAGCCGCTCGTCGGCCTGTACACGGACAAGCGGCCGAAGCCGTATTCGCTGCCGGTCGGGATGGGCTTCACGCTCGCGGGGCTGCTGCTGATGTCGGCCGCGCAGAACTTCCCGACGCTGCTGGCGGCGGCAGCGCTGGTCGGCTGCGGCTCGTCGGTGTTCCATCCGGAATCGTCGCGCGTCGCGCGGATGGCATCGGGCGGCCAGCACGGGCTCGCGCAGTCGCTGTTCCAGGTCGGCGGCAACGCCGGCTCGGCACTCGGGCCGCTGCTCGCCGCGCTGGTGATCATTCCGCACGGCCAGCACAGCATCGCGTGGTTCTCGGCGGCCGCGCTCGTCGCGATGGTCGTCCTCACGCAGATCGGCCACTGGTACAAGAAGCATCCGTCGATGAAGAAAAAGGCCGCGGCGGCCGGCCATCCGACGCTGTCGCAGGGCCGCGTGCTCGCCGCGATCGGCGTGCTGGTGCTGCTGGTCTTCTCGAAGTACTTCTACCTCGCGAGCATCAACAGCTATTTCACGTTCTACCTGATCGACAAGTTCCACCTGTCGGTGCAGGCCGCGCAGATCCACCTGTTCGTGTTTCTCGCGGCAGTCGCGGCCGGCACGCTGATCGGCGGGCCGGTCGGCGACCGGATCGGCCGCAAGTACGTGATCTGGGTGTCGATCCTCGGTGTCGCGCCGTTCACGCTGCTGCTGCCGTACGCGAACCTGTTCTGGACGAGCGTGCTGAGCGTGATCATCGGCGTCGTGCTGGCGTCGGCGTTCGCCGCGATCCTCGTCTACGCGACGGAGCTGATGCCCGGCAAGGTCGGGATGGTCGCGGGCCTGTTCTTCGGCTTCGCGTTCGGCCTGGGCGGCGTGGGTGCCGCCGTGCTCGGCCAGCTCGCGGATGCGACGAGCATCACGTTCGTCTACAAGGTGTGCTCGTTCCTGCCGCTGATCGGCGTGCTGACCGTGTTCCTGCCGAACCTCGAAAGCAGCCTGCGCAAGAAGGCGTGACGAACCGGCCGCAGCATGTGTGCCGCGGCCGGTCGACCGATTCGAAGGGAAAGTACGACGGCGGCTTCAGGCCGCCGTCGTCGCATGCAGCGTCAGGAAACGCTTGAGGATGCCGGACGAATAGTTGCTCGCGATCGCCGACAGGAAGTGCGAGAACGACTGCGTCGCATGATCGTCGGCCGTATCGGAGATCGTGCGCACGATGGCGAACGGCACGTCGTGCTCGGCGCAGACCTGCGCGATCGCCGCGCCTTCCATCTCGACCGCGAGCGCGTCCGGCAGCGCGTCGCGCAGCGCGACGACTTCCCGCTCGCTCGACACGAAGCGGTCGCCGCTGATGATCAGCCCGCCGTGCAACGTCGCACCCGCCAGCCCGAAACGCTCGGCGAACCGCGCGCCCTCTTCGGCGACGAACAGCGTGCATGCGGCCTTCAGACGAGCCGTCAGCGCCGCATCGGTCGCGAACCGCGTGATGCCGAGCAGCGGCACCTCGTAGCGCGGAAACAGCGGCGACGCATCGAGATCGTGCTGCAGCAGCAGATCGGCGACGACGACGTCGCCGACGCGCACCGTGCGCGACACGCCGCCGGCGACGCCGGTGAAGACGATGCCGGACACGCCGAACACGTGAATCAGCGCGCTGACCGTCGCGGCGGCCGCCACCTTGCCGACCCGCGCGAGCGTGACGACGCAGGCCGCCCCGTGCACGGTGCCGACGTGATAATCGCGGCGGCCGAGCGTGATCGTCTTCATCGCGCCTTCGTCACGCATCGCGGCGATCAGGTCGCCGAGTTCCTCGGGCAGCGCGGCCAGAATGCCGAGCGGGCGCGTCGAAACCGTTTCAGCCATGTCGATGCCCATCATTCCACCGCCTGCAGTTTCGCGACCGCCAGCGCGAGCCACTTCTCGCCGTGCCGTTTGAACTTCACCTGCGCCTTCGCATCGGCGCCGTTGCCTTCGAGCGCGGTGACCGTCCCCTCGCCGAACTTGGTATGGAATACCTGCTGGCCGATGCGGAAGCCGGTGTCGGCCGCGCGCTGCTTGTCCGCGAACGCCGGCAGCGGCGCGGAGACCGCCGCGTCGACGACCTGTTCGCGACTGCCGCCGCCCGGCCGCGCGAACCAGTCGCGCCCCCAGCCGGCGTTGTCCGAGCGGCCGCCCCAGCGCGAGCCCGCCTCGACCTTCGGCGTGAGCCACTTCAGCACGTGCTCCGGCAATTCGTCGAAAAAGCGCGAACGCACGTTGTAGCGCGTCTGGCCGTGCAGCATCCGGCTTTGCGCGAACGACAGGTAGAGCCGCTCCTTCGCGCGCGTGATCGCGACGTACATCAGCCGCCGCTCTTCCTCGAGGCCGTCCGATTCGAGCACGCTGTTCTCGTGCGGGAACAGCCCTTCCTCGAGGCCGGTGATGAATACGGCCGAGAATTCGAGACCCTTCGCCGCGTGCACCGTCATCAGTTGCACCGCGTCCTGGCCGGCCTGCGCCTGGTTGTCGCCGGCTTCCAGCGACGCGTGCGACAGGAAGCCCGCGAGCGGCGTCATCGTGTCGGGGTTCTGCGCGGGGTCGCCGAGCGGCGCCGGATCGAGCACGTCGACCGTCGGATCGTCCGCGTCCACGCCGAGCTCCGGCGCCGCGATCGCGCCCGCGCGCAGCGGAATCGAGCGGGCCGGCGCATCGAGCCCGTAACCTTCCTCGCTGACGAACGCGGTGGCCGCGTTCACGAGTTCCTGCAAGTTCTCGAGGCGGTCCTGGCCTTCGCGCTCGCCCTGGTAGAAATCGGCGAGGCCACTCGCGCGCACGACGTATTCGACCGTCTCCGGCAGGCTCATCTGCTGCGTCTCGGCGCGCATCTTCGCGACGAGGTTCGCGAACGCGCCGAGGCTCGTGCCGGCCTTGCCGGTGACGTACGGAATCGCCGCGGCCATCGAGCAGTCGTACAGGCGCGCGGCGTCCGCGAGCTGCTCGATCGAGCGCGCGCCGATCCCGCGCGTCGGGAAATTCACGACGCGCACGAACGCGGTGTCGTCGTTCGGGTTGTCGATCAGGCGCAGGTACGCGAGCGCGTGCTTCACTTCCTGGCGCTCGAAGAAGCGCAGACCGCCATACACGCGATACGGGATGCCCGACGTCATCAGCGTGTGCTCGATCGCACGCGACTGCGCGTTGCTGCGATACAGCACGGCAACCTCGCTGCGCGACATCCCGGTGTTGATCAGCGAGCGGATCTCCTCGACGATCCAGCCGGCTTCCTGCGCATCGGTGCTCGCCTCGTACACGCGCACGGGCTCGCCGTGGCCGGCGTCGGTTCGCAGGTTCTTGCCGAGGCGATGCGAGTTGTTCGAGATCAGCTGGTTCGCCGCGTCGAGGATGTTGCCGTGCGACCGGTAGTTCTGCTCGAGCTTGATCAGGTTGCGCACGCGGAATTCGTCTTCGAAGTCGCGCATGTTGCCGACGTTCGCACCGCGGAACGCGTAGATCGACTGGTCGTCGTCGCCCACCGCGAAGATCGCGTTCTCGCCGCCCGCGAGCATCTTGAGCCACGCGTACTGCAGCTTGTTGGTGTCCTGGAACTCGTCGACGAGAATGTGCTTGAAGCGCGCCTGGTAGTGCGCGCGCAGCGGCGCGTTGTACGCGAGCAGCTCGTAGCAGCGCAGCAGCAGCTCGGGGAAGTCGACGACACCCTCGCGCTGGCATTGCTGGTCGTACGCCTGGTAGAGCTCGACGAACTTGCGGTTGAAGTTGTCGGACGCGTCGACCTTGTCGGGACGCAGCCCCTGCTCCTTCGCGTTGTTGATGAAGTACTGGACGTTCTTCGGCGGATATTTTTCGTCGTCGACATTCGCCGCCTTCATCAGCCGCTTGATCGCCGACAACTGGTCGGCCGTGTCGAGGATCTGGAAGGTCTGCGGCAGGCCGGCGTCGCGCCAGTGCGTGCGCAGCATCCGGTTGCACAGCCCGTGGAACGTGCCGATCCACATGCCGCGCGTGTCGATCGGCATCATCGCCGACAGCCGCGCCATCATTTCGCGCGCGGCCTTGTTCGTGAAGGTGACGGCAAGCACGGTGGCCGGCGACGCGTAGCCCTGCTGGATCAGCCACGCGATGCGCGTGATCAGCACGCGGGTCTTGCCGCTGCCCGCCCCCGCGAGGATCAGCGCCGGTTCGTTCGGCAGCGTGACGGCGGCGTATTGTTCAGGGTTCAGATTGGCGAGCAGATCGGGCATGGAGCGGCAGCGGACGTGCGAGAAAAATGCGGACCCGCCATTATAAGTCGGCCGCGCGATGCCGTTTCCGATCCGTTCCGACGCCTGCCGTCGCCCGCGTTGCGGCGCCCCCGCGACCTGCCCGCCCGGGCAAGCGATGGCTGGCCGATGTGCATCCATTTATAATTGTCAGATTCGGCATCCAATTCACGCATTTTTCGGCAGATTTCCAACCATGAGCGACAGCACGCTTGCGAAGAGTTTCGAGCCCCACACCATCGAGTCCCAATGGGGGCCGGAGTGGGAAAAACGCGGCTATGCCGCACCGGCATTCGATCCGGCACGCCCCGATTTCGCGATCCAGCTGCCGCCGCCGAACGTCACCGGCACGTTGCACATGGGCCACGCGTTCAACCAGACGATCATGGACGGCCTCGCCCGTTACCACCGGATGCTCGGCGAGAACACGCTGTGGGTGCCCGGCACCGACCACGCGGGGATCGCGACCCAGATCGTCGTCGAGCGCCAGCTCGATGCACAGGGCGTATCGCGCCATGACCTCGGCCGCGAGAAGTTCGTCGAGCGCGTGTGGGAGTGGAAGCAGCAGTCCGGTTCGACGATCACCGGCCAGGTGCGCCGTCTCGGCGCGTCGACCGACTGGTCGCGCGAATATTTCACGATGGACGACAAGATGTCGGCCGCCGTGCGCGACGTGTTCGTCACGCTCTACGAACAGGGCCTGATCTACCGCGGCAAGCGCCTCGTGAACTGGGATCCGGTGCTGCTCACCGCGGTGTCGGATCTCGAGGTCGCGAGCGAAGAGGAAAACGGCCACCTGTGGCACATCCGCTATCCGCTCGTCGACGGTTCGGGGTCGCTGACCGTCGCGACCACGCGCCCGGAAACGATGCTCGGCGACGTCGCGCTGATGGTCCACCCGGAAGACGAGCGCTACGCGCACCTGATCGGCAAGCTCGTCACGCTGCCGCTGACGGGCCGCGAGATTCCGGTGATCGCCGACGACTACGTCGACCGCGAGTTCGGCACGGGCGTCGTGAAGGTCACGCCCGCGCACGACTTCAACGACTACCAGGTCGGCCTGCGCCACAACCTCGCGCCGATCGAGATCCTGACGCTCGACGCAAAGATCAACGACAACGGCCCCGAGCAGTATCGCGGCCTCGACCGCTTCGACGCCCGCAAGGCGATCGTCGCCGATCTCGATGCGGAGGGTTTCCTCGACTCCGTCAAGCCGCACAAGCTGATGGTGCCGCGCGGCGACCGCACCGGCGTCGTGATCGAGCCGATGCTGACCGACCAGTGGTTCGTCGCGATGACGAAGCCGGCACCGGAAGGCACGTTCAACCCGGGCAAGTCGATCACCGAAACGTCGCTCGACGTCGTGCGCAACGGCCAGATCAAGTTCGTGCCGGAAAACTGGACGACCACCTACTATCAATGGCTCGAGAACATCCAGGACTGGTGCATCTCGCGCCAGCTGTGGTGGGGGCACCAGATTCCCGCATGGTATGGCGAAAACGGCGAGGTGTTCGTCGCGCGCAACGAGGAAGAAGCGCGCGCGCAGGCCGCCGCGAAGGGCTATGCCGGCGCGCTGAAGCGCGACGAGGACGTGCTCGACACGTGGTTCTCGTCGGCGCTCGTGCCGTTCTCGTCGCTCGGCTGGCCGAACGACACGCCTGAACTGCAGCACTTCCTGCCGTCGTCGGTGCTCGTCACCGGCTTCGACATCATCTTCTTCTGGGTCGCCCGGATGGTGATGATGACGACGCACTTCACCGGCAAGGTGCCGTTCCACACCGTCTACGTGCACGGCCTCGTGCGCGACGCGGAAGGCCAGAAGATGTCGAAGAGCAAGGGCAACACGCTCGACCCGATCGACATCGTCGACGGCATCGACCTCGAAACGCTGGTCGCGAAGCGCACGACGGGCCTGATGAACCCGAAACAGGCCGCCACCATCGAGAAGAAGACGCGCAAGGAGTTCCCGGACGGCATCGCCGCGTTCGGCACCGACGCGCTGCGCTTCACGATGGCGTCGATGGCGACGCTCGGCCGTAACGTGAACTTCGACCTCGCGCGCTGCGAAGGCTATCGCAACTTCTGCAACAAGCTGTGGAACGCGACGCGCTTCGTGCTGATGAACTGCGAGGGCCACGACTGCGGCGCCGACAAGCCGGAAGTGTGCGGCGCGGGCGACTGCGGCCCCGGCGGCTACCTCGACTTCTCGGCGGCCGACCGCTGGATCGTGTCGCTCCTGCAGCGCACCGAGGCCGACATCGCGAAGGGCTTCGCCGATTACCGCTTCGACAACATCGCCACCAGCATCTACAAGTTCGTTTGGGACGAGTACTGCGACTGGTACCTCGAACTTGCGAAGGTGCAGATCCAGAACGGCACGCCGGAACAGCAGCGCGCGACGCGCCGCACGCTGCTGCGCGTGCTGGAAACGGTGCTGCGCCTCGCGCACCCGATCATCCCGTTCATCACCGAAGCGCTCTGGCAGAAGGTCGCGCCGCTCGCCGGCCGTTATCCGCAAGGCAAGGCCGAAGGCGAAGCGTCGCTGATGACGCAGGCGTATCCGGTCGCGAACCTGCAGAAGATCGACGAGGCGTCGGAGCAATGGGCGGCCGACCTGAAGGCGATCGTCGACGCGTGCCGCAACCTGCGCGGCGAGATGAACCTGTCGCCGGCGACCAAGGTGCCGCTGCTCGCGGCCGGCGACGCCGAGCGCCTGCGCTCGTTCGCGCCGTACGTCCAGGCCCTCGCCCGCCTGTCGGAAGTGCAGATCCTGGCCGACGAAGCGACGCTCGACCAGGCAGCGCACGGCGCGCCGATCGCGATCGTGGGCCCGAACAAGCTGGTACTGAAAGTGGAAATCGACGTCGCGGCCGAACGCGAGCGCCTGTCGAAGGAAATCGCGCGCCTGACAGGCGAAATCGCGAAGTGCAACGCGAAGCTCGGCAACGAGGCGTTCGTCGCGAAAGCGCCGCCGGCCGTGGTCGAACAGGAGCAGAAGCGTGTCGCCGAATTCCAGAGCACGCTGGAAAAACTGCGCGCTCAGCTCGATCGGTTGCCTGCGTAACAAACGGTAAGGTCGTTTGCGTTCACTATAATCGGAACGTGAACATAAGACTGTCTGACAAGTCGATTACAGGAATAAAGGTTCGATCATGTTGAAAGTCACCAAGGCGGTATTCCCCGTTGCCGGTCTCGGCACGCGGTTCCTCCCGGCCACGAAGGCGAGCCCGAAGGAAATGCTGCCCGTCGTCGACAAGCCGCTGATCCAGTACGCCGTCGAGGAAGCGATCGCCGCGGGCATCACGGAAATGATCTTCGTGACCGGGCGCAGCAAGCGCGCGATCGAGGACCACTTCGACAAGTCGTACGAAGTCGAGGCCGAACTCGAGGCGCGTGGCAAGGAGAAACTGCTCGAGCTCGTGCGCAGCATCAAGCCGAGCCACGTCGACTGCTTCTACGTGCGCCAGCCGGAAGCGCTCGGCCTTGGCCATGCGGTGCTGTGCGCGGAGAAGCTCGTCGCCGACAACCCGTTCGCGGTGATCCTCGCCGACGACCTGCTCGACGGCAACCCGCCCGTGATGAAGCAGATGGTCGACGTGTTCGACCACTATCACAGCTCGGTGATCGGCGTGGAGGAGATCCCGCCGTCGGAGACGAAGTCGTACGGCATCGTCGATGGCAAGGAGTGGGAAGAATCGATCGTCAAGATGTCGGCGATCGTCGAGAAGCCGGCGCCGGAAGTCGCGCCGTCGAACCTCGGCGTGGTCGGCCGCTACATCCTGAAGCCGCGGATCTTCGAACATCTGCGCGCACTGAAGCCGGGCGCGGGTGGTGAGCTGCAGCTCACCGACGCGATCCAGGCGCTGCTCGCCGACGAACAGGTGCTGGCCTACAAGTACCAGGGCACGCGCTACGACTGCGGCAGCAAGCTCGGCTACCTGAAGGCGACGGTCGAGTTCGCGCTGCGCCACCCGGAAGTCGGCGCCGAGTTCGACGCGTATCTGCGCACGCGCGGCAACGGGCAACCGTCTGCCTGAGCGCGGCACGGGCCGGCCTCGCCTGCGCGGCGGGCCCGCCCCCACCTCACGGCCGGCGCGTCAGCGCGCGGCGGCCGACTTCACCGAGACGACGCCCGGCATCGCGCCCGCGTCGTCTTTTTTCGTCTTCACGAGCCAGCCGTCGCCCTGCTCGAACGGCAGCTTCGCGAGCGCGCTCTTCACGAGCGTCGGCGCGGCCTGCTGCGTGCCCGCATCGCGGTCGCGCATCGACGCCGACACGCGATAGACGTCGGCACCCGACTTCGCGTCGACGAAACGCAGCGTCAGCACGTGGCGATACACGCTGCCCGCGAACGGGAGCGCGAACGGCGCCGGCCCGTCGACGGTCACGCACGCGCTGCTCGCCGCGCCGCACTGGTCGGCCGTCGCCGCGACCGACGCCGGCTGCGTCGCGTACGCGATCGACAGCCGGTAGCGCGCGGCCTGGCCAGGCTGCGCATCGAAGCCGCGGTGCGCGAGCTCGTCGCGCACGAGCGTCTCGATCTGCCGGTATTCGGCATCGTCGGCCTGAGCGGCCGTGCGAACGAGCTCGTAGTCGTGCGAACCGGACTCGAACGCGTTCGGCTGCCCGAGCGCGCTCACGCCGGTCGTGACGCCGGCGCAACCCGTCAACAGCGTCACCGCGAGCGCGGTCGCTGCCCATTCCTTTCTCATGACTTCCCCCAAATGCCTGCCGTCGTGCCCGGCCCTGTCAGGCGGACGGCTCGTCGATCGCGGGCAGCGACACCGTCACCGCGGTGCCGACACCCACTTCGCTGTCGACCGTCACGCTGCCGCCGTGGCGCGTGACGACCGTCTTCACGAATGCCATGCCGAGCCCCGAGCCCGAGATTTCGGGCCGCTCGCCCGCATGGAATCGCTTGAAACGCTCGAACAGATGCCGCTGATCTTCCGGCGAGATGCCGTACCCCTGATCGCGAATCGTACAGAACATCCGCTTCGATGCATGCTCGACCGTCAGCGTACACGTGATCACCGTGTCGGACGGACTGTATTTGACCGCATTGTTCAGCAGGTTGACGAACGCACGCGTGATCAGCGAGCGGTCGGCACGCGCCCAGCACATGTCGGTGCCGACGTCGGTCTCGATGCGGATGCGCTTCGCCTGCGCCTGCGGCCACACTTCGTCGCTCGCGTCGATCAGCACGTCGACGAGGCTGGTCGGTTCGAGCTGGTACGCCTGCGACTCCGCGCGCGCCAGCTGCACGAACTCGTCGGCGAGCGACAGCGCACGGTGCGCATACCGCTCGATCCGCGCGAGCAGCCCGCGCATCGCGTCGGTTTCGACGCGATCGCGCTCGATCTCGACAAGCGCGAGGATCGACGACTGCGGCGAGCGCATGTCGTGCGACAGCAGGTGCAGCGCCTCCTCGCGCTGCCGCTCGGCCGCGTGCAGCTCGGTTACGTCGACGAGGCCGGCGATCCAGCCCGTCACATGGCCCTGCGCATTCGTACACGGGGCGTAGCGTAACAGATGGTCGAGCCCGTCGCGATCGCGCACCTCGATGCCGCGCGCCATCGCTTCGTCTTCGGCCCCGAGCGTCGGGTCGAGCGCGGCCGGCCAGTGTTCGCGGATCGTCACGTCGTGTTCGGCGTTGCCGTCGACGGTCTTCATGAAGGTCAACTCGCCGAGCGCGGCGCGCAGCGGCCGCCCTTCCGGCAGCGGCAGCGCGAGGCGCGCCCCGTAGCGCTTCGCCGCATGGTTCGCGATCAGCACGGTCCCGGCCAGGTCGGTGACGAAGATCGGCTCCGGCATGCTGTCGAGGCTGTCCCACACGAAGCGCTTCATGTCCTGCACGCGTTGCGCGGCCTGCGCCATCAGCGCTATCTGCCGTTCGAGCACGTCGCCGCCGACGCTGCGCGTGCGCGGCGCCTCGGGCAGCAGGTGCGGCTCGTCGGCCAGCCGCTGCAGCTCACGGCGCAGGTGCGACATCGTCATTTCCAGGCGCCGCCAGTTCCAGATCGGGTAGACGGCGATCAGCCCGAAGATCGCCGGCGCGGGCGACAGCCACACGCGCGCCTCGAACAGCAGCGCCAGGCTCGCGACGACGGACAGCGCTGCCAGGCTCAGCGTCAACAGCAGCGCGCGCCACGGCGACAGCATCAGGAAACCGCCCAGCAGCACGGCGAGCGGCAGCAGCGATGCGGCGAAGAGCCAGTCGCGAGGCGCGGGCAGGATCGCGCTGCCGGTGGCCAGCATGTCGAGGACGTTCGCATGAATGTACACGCCGGCGAGCGGGCCGAAGTCCCCCGACACCGGGGTCGCGAAGCGGTCGAAGAGGCCCGATGCGGTCACGCCGACGACGACGATCTTGCCGCGCAGCGCGTCGGGTTTCACGCGCCCTTCGAGCACGTCGTCGAACGACACCGTCGGATAAGCGGGCGTGTTGCGGCTGAACGGGATCAGGTAGCGGCCCTCGCCGTTCGCGTCGCGCGACAGGTCGTGCGCATTCGCGCCGGGCACACCGCCGACCGGATGCAGCCGGCCGGCCTGGATCGCACGATAGACGGGCACCATCAGTTGCGGCCAGCGCACGCGTCCGTCGCTTTCGAACAGCGCGACGCTGCGCACGATGCCGTCGGGATCGACTTCGAGATTGATGTGGCCGAGCCCCATCGTGCGTGCCGAGAGCTCCGCCACCGGCGGATCGACGGTGCGCGAGCCATCCGCCTGCTCGGGGCTCAGCAAGACGGGCAGGAAGGTCGGCACACGGGTCATTGCGTCCGCGAACGCGCGATCCTCCGGCGACGGCTCGGTAAACAGCACGTCGTAGACGACCGCGGCCGGCTGCGCACGCGCCAGCGTGTCGAGCAGCCGCGCGTGCACGCTGCGCGGCCACGGCCAACGGCCGAGTGCGGACACGCTCTGGTTGTCGATGTCGACGACGACGACATCGGGCGACAACGGCAGGCTGCGCAGCATCAGCAGCCGATCGTAGATGAGCCCGTCGACGCTCGACGAGAACCGGCCGAACGCGCATGCGAGGATCACCGCGATCCCGAGGCAGCCGATCGCGATCCACTCGATGAGGAAGCGGCGGCCGAGGCGCCGCCGCGGGGAAACGGAGTCGGTTTTCATGCGCCGCGGGTCAGCGCGACAACGTGAACGCGCTGACCGGACTCGTCTTCTGATAGAACTTGCCGCCTTCGAACTCCTCGACCGTCACCGCCCAGTAGTAGTCGCCGGGCGGCAGGTGCGCGACCGTGATCCGGTGCGCCTGCAGGCCCATCTGGTCGACGACCGGCGCGCTCAGGTCCTTCGAGCGCGACAACACGAATCGATAACGCGCATCCTTGCTCGCGCCATTCGGCGACCAGCGGAACTCATAGCCGTTCGGGCCGGGCGACGCGGTCGCGTCGAGCCCCATCAGGCGCCGCTCGAACGCGTAAATGTGCGGCATGCCCTCGAGGCCGTTGTCGTCGATCGCGGCAATCCGGACGAAATACGTACCGTTCGGCACCTCGCGGAACACCGCGCGCGACGAGACGGTGCGCGTTTCGCTGAACAGCTCCAGCATGCCCGCGTCGCGCGCGAGTTGCAGGTGATAGGCGTGCGCATGCTCGAGCGGCGCGATGTCGAACGTGAGGTCGGGCTCGTCCTGCACCTTGTCGGGATGCGTGAGCGCGGGCGCCGGCAGCAGCTGCACCGGTGCGCCGACCGCGCCGGACGACGTCGCGACGCTGCCGAAGTTCGCATGCACGAGCGTCGGATCGGCCGATTGCTGCTTGCCCGCGACGCCGACGGTGCCGTCGAGCACCTCGACGCGCGTCGCCGCGTTGCCGGCGGCGTCGTAGTTCACGCGGAAGCGCGTGCCGCGCACACCGGCCACGACCGACGGCGAGCGGATCTGGAAGCGGTCGTCGCGTTTCTTCAGGTGCGTGACCTCGCTGTCGACCGAGCCGCGCGTGAGTTCGAATACGCGATCGAGCGCGCCGGTCAGCACGGTGCGGCGCAAGGTCTTCAGGTCGAGCTGACTGTCGGGCGGCAGGCTCATGTGCGTGCCGTCGGCCAGTTCGAGCGTCAGGAAGCCGTTCGCGCCGGTGCGCACGCGGTCGCCCTCGGTGAGCGTCGCATCGCTCGCGAGCGGCGCGTACGCGTTGCCGGACGCGCGCTCGGCCGTGCCCTGCACCGCGACGACGCGCGCGGTCAGCTTTTCCTTGCGCAGACGCGCGACGGGCAGCTTCAGCGCGATGCCCGGCTGCAGGCGCTTCGGCGCGGGCACGCCGTTGATCTGCTGCAGCAGCTGCCAGTCGTCCGGGCCCTGCAGGTAGCGCGCGGCGACGTCGTACAACGTGTCGCCGGCCTGCGTGCGGTAGACGACCGTCTTGCCCACGGCAGCAGGCGGCTGCGCGACGGCCTGCTGTGCCACGAACGCGAACGCGACCGCGCACGCCGCATGCAGTGCCACCGTGCGCAAGCGCGCCGTGCGCTGCGTGATTCGCTGGGTCACTCCGGTTCTCCCTGGCCGACCCGCTCGAGCCGGTAGCCGTAGCCGTAGATCGGCGCGAGGCGATAGCCGTTTTCCGGCCGCAGGCCGAGCTTCGTGCGCAGCATCGAGATGTGCGTGTCCATCGTGCGCGACGGAATGTCGGTCGCCTGCTTCCATACGAGATCGAGAATATGCGCGCGCGACAGCGGTCGATCGAGGTGCTGGAACAGCAGCAGCGCGAGTTCGAATTCCTTCTGCGTGAGGCTCACGGCCTTGTCGCCGACGTACGCCTGCTTCAGGTTCACGTCGAAGCGGAACTGGTCGAACTCGCGAACGGTCGCCTCAGCGTTGACCGGATACGCGCGGCGCAGCAGCGAGCCGATGCGCGCGCGCAGGATCGGGCCCGACACGGGCTTGACCACGTAATCGTCGGCGCCGGCGTTGAGGATCTGCGTGATCCCCGCCTCGTCGTCGCGGCTCGTCATGAAGATGATCGGCAGGCTGTGCTCGGTCTGGTTCGCGCGCACCCACTTGAGCACTTCCTCGCCGGACATGTCCGGCACGTTCCAGTCGAGCACGAGCAGATCGAACGTCTCGCGCTGCAGACGCTTCTTCAGGGCCTTGCCTTCCTTGAACGCATAGCATGTGTGGCCAGCGGCCGTCAGCGTTTGACTGACGAAATCCGTCTGGGCCGGATCGTCATCCAGTACAGCAATTCTCATAGCACCCCGCAAATCGAAAACGATTCGTCCAGTTCAGCTCCCCGCGCTCACCCCGCGCAGCATGCGCGCGGCCTTCGACACCGGCCGGCGAGCCGTCGTTTGCCGAGCGCGCGACCTGCGCGGCACGGCCGCCCCGGGAAAATATCTCAAAAACGGGGCACGGACGAACCGGCGATTTCATCATAGTAGTATGAAATTCGCCAAGAAATTGCGCGGACTACGGTCCTTTATTCGAATAATCCTTCCCGTCGCGCGATTGCGCGCCTAGTCGGAGCCCGCCTTGCCGGCCTTCGGCTCGGCCAGATCGTCGGTCGACAGTCGCCGCAGCCGCGCGACCGGGAACGCCTCCGGCTGCCCCAGCATCCGCTCCAGCTGGCCGCGCACGCGCTCCCACGCCGGCGCCGCGTAGTCGGGCTGGCTCGCCGCCCACGTCTGCGCGAGATCGAACACGCGCTCGATCGTTGCGCCGCAATACGTGAGGCCCGCGCCATCGTCCTGCGCGGCGCCGCGCAGCCGTTCGTCGAGCGATTCGGCCAGCCACGGCATCTCGGCCGCCGCCGAATCGGCATATGCCTCCAGCGCGGCACGCGCGTGGCGATCCCGTTGCGGGTCGAGCTCGATCCGGCTCAACCCCGCCGCGCGTGCGGGCGCGATGCATTCCGCTGCGGACGGACTTCGAATGGTCCCTGGTCTGAAGGACATGTCCTCTCCCCGTTTGTACGACGGTAGCGTCAGGCATGGCCCCCGTGCCAACCTCGTATGACGTACCGTGGCCGGCGCATCCATCCGAGACGGACGACCGGCCGGGTCAGTATACGCAGCCGACCGTGCGACGAGGTTTAAGAATTGTCAGAGGTGTCAGAGGCGCGGCCGGACCGCAACGGGCGCTGCCCGTGCGGTTGCCGCAAGCGGCGCGTGATGCGGGCCGTCAGCGGCGGCGCATCAGGAACACGAACGTCTTGTCCTGGGTCGTCACTTCGACGATCTCGTTGCCCGTCTGCTTCGCGAACGCGGCGAAATCGCGCTGCGAGCCCGGATCGGTCGCGAGCACCTTGAGGATCTGCCCGCTCTCCATATCGGCGAGCGCTTTCTTGGCGCGCAGGATCGGCAACGGGCAATTGAGCCCGCGCGCATCCACTTCCTTGTGAATCTGCATCGGCTGTCGACCTTCGAATGACGCGCCACACGGGCGCGGGAGGAAGCGGCGATTTTACCGCAGCGCGGCCACCCCTGCCCGCGCGGCCGGAGCCCGGCCATACGACGCGGCGCACCCGCCCTCGCCCGTCAGGCGCCCGTGAAACCGCCCGCGAGCCGCTCGCGCAGGTGCCTCACGAGCGCGCGCACCGCGCTCGGCACGACCGGGCTGTACGGCCGGATCGCGAAGATGTGGTCGCCGAACGCGCCCGACGGTCGCCAGCCGTCGAGCAGCGCGACGAGCCGGCCGGCGTCGAGATCGCGCCGCGCGCTGAAATCCGGCAGCAGCGCGATGCCGAGCCCGCCGAGCGCGGCCTCGCGCATCGCCTCGCTGTTGTTCGCCGCGAAGCTGCCGCGCACGGGCACGCTCACGCGCTGGCGCCGGCGGCCGTCCGGCTCGAAGCTCCACGCCGCCGGTTCGTTGTCGCGCAGATAGCACAGGCAGCTGTGGTCGACGAGCTCGCGCGGGTGGCGCGGCGTGCCGCGCGCGTCGAGGTAGTCCCGGCTCGCGACCAGCAACGAACGCGTGTCGCACAGCTTCCACGCGACGTGGGTTTGCGGCGCCGTCGTCGTATGGCGGATCGCGAGGTCGAAACCCTCCTGCGTCAGCGAATGCAGCCGGTCGGACAGATCGAGTTCGATATGCACGCCCGGATGCTGCCGCAGGAAATCGGGCAAGTGCGGCACGACCTGCTGACGCCCGAGCGCGACGGGCGCCGTCACGCGCAGCAGCCCGCGCGGCTCGCCGGCCAGGTCCTTCACGCGCGCGAAGTGCTGGCCGATCGATTCGAACGCGTCGCGGGTGCTGTCGACCAGCGTCTGCCCCGCGTCGGTGAGCCGCACGCTGCGCGTCGTGCGCCGCACCAGCGGCACGCCGGCCGCCTTCTCGAGATCGGCGATGCGCTGGCTCATCGCGGCCTTGCTGATGCCGAGCCGCTGCGCGGCGGCGGTGAAACTGCCTGCCGCCGCCAGCACCGTCAGCGAATGGATGTGCGGCCAGAGCGCCTGGACATTTTGCTGATTCATTCGCCGATTATTCAAAATTCTGAACAGTGAATCAAGCTGCGCGGCCTTCTCCCGCCCCGCCGCTTTGCCTAGACTAGGTTCCGTCCACCCCCATCCCAGGAGACACGATGAACCCGGTTCCCGCCTATACGTCCGACGCCGACGTCGGCCACTATGTCGACGGCGCGCCCGTTGCCGGCCGCAGCGGCCGCTTCCAGGACGTCCTCAATCCGGCGCTCGGCCGCGCGGTGCGCCGCGTCGCGCTCGCCGGCGACGACGAGGTGCAGCAGGCCGTCGCATCCGCCCACGCCGCATTCCCGGCCTGGGCCGCCACGCCGCCGATCCGCCGCGCACGCGTGCTGCACCGCTTCCTGCAGCTGATGAACGAACACCGCGACGCGCTCGCGGCGATCATCACGGCCGAGCACGGCAAGGTGTTCTCCGACGCGCAGGGCGAGGTCGCGCGCGGCATCGACATCATCGAATTCGCATGCGGCGTGCCGCAGCTGCTGAAGGGCGACTTCACCGATCAGGTCAGCACCGGCATCGACAACTGGACGATGCGCCAGCCGCTCGGCGTCGTCGCCGGGATCACGCCGTTCAACTTTCCGTGCATGGTGCCGTGCTGGATGTTCCCGGTCGCGCTCGCGACGGGCAACACGTTCGTGCTGAAGCCGAGCGAACGCGACCCGTCGGCGGCGCTGTTCATGGCCGACCTGCTCACGCAGGCCGGCCTGCCCGCCGGCGTGTTCAACGTCGTGCAGGGCGACAAGGGCGCGGTCGACGCGCTGCTCGACCATCCGGACGTGCAGGCCGTCAGCTTCGTCGGCTCGACGCCGATCGCGGCTTACGTGCAGCAGCGCGCGGTGCAGTCGGGCAAGCGCGTGCAGGCGCTCGGCGGCGCGAAGAACCACCTCGTCGTGATGCCCGACGCGAACATCGAGCAGGCGGTCGACGCGCTGATCGGCGCCGCGTACGGCTCGGCGGGCGAACGCTGCATGGCGATCAGCGTCGCGGTGCTGGTCGGCGACGTGGCCGACAAGATCGTGCCGGCGGTCGCCGAGCGCGCGCGCAAGCTGGTGATCGGCGACGGGATGTCGCCGGAAGTCGAGATGGGTCCGATCGTCACCGGCGAAGCGCTCAAGCGTATCGAAGGCTATATCGAGCAAGGCGTCAGCGAAGGCGCGCAGCTCGTGGTCGACGGGCGCGGGCTGCGCGTGCCGGGCCGCGAGGCGGGCTTCTTCACCGGCGGCACACTGTTCGATCATGTGACGCCCGACATGCGCATCTACAAGGAGGAAATCTTCGGGCCCGTGCTCGGCTGCGTGCGCGTGAAGGACTTCGGCGAAGCGGTCGACCTGATCAACGCGCACGAGTTCGGCAACGGCGTGTCGTGCTTCACGAGCGACGGCGGCATCGCACGCGAATTCGCGCGGCGCATCCAGGTCGGCATGGTCGGCATCAACGTGCCGATCCCGGTGCCGATGGCATGGCACGGCTTCGGCGGCTGGAAGAAGAGCCTGTTCGGCGACATGCATGCATACGGCGAGGAAGGCGTGCGCTTCTACACGCGCCAGAAGTCGGTGATGCAGCGCTGGGCGTCGAGCATCGGCAAGGGCGCGGAATTCGCGATGCCGACCGCGAAGTAAGCGCGATGCGCATGCCGCCCGCCGGATGTGCCCGCGGGCGGCACGCATGCGCAAGGTCGGCGTCAGCCGGCCTTCGTGTCGTGGCCGCCGTCGGCGGTCGGCAGGTACGACAGCTCGAGCCGATAGGCGAGCGCCACGAACAGGCTCTGCGCGAGGCCCATCGTCGCGGTCAGCGCACGGAACCCGAACGTCGCGCTGTCCTGCACCATCAGCGTCACCTCGGCCTCCCGCGCCAGCGGGCTCATCCGGCTGTCGGTGATCGCGATCAGGCGCGCGCCGCGCTGCACGGCCTGCTGCGCGACCTGCACCGTCTCGTCCGCATACGGCATGAACGAGATCACGATCATCACGTCGCCCTCGCGCACCGACCGGATCTGCCCGAGATGCATGCTGCCGAGCGCGCTGAACAGGCCGATGCGCTTGTCGGTGTGCTGCAGCGCGTAGTCGAGATAGACGGCGATCGGAAACGCGCGGCGCGAGCCGGCGATCCAGATCGCCTGCGTGTCGGCGAGCAGGTCGACGGCCTGCGCGAGCGCCTGCGGGTCGAGCGTCTGCCGCAACTGTTGCATCCCGGCAATGCTGCCCTTGATGAATTCGTCGGCAATCTGCTCGGGTTGCAGGCTCGACGAGCCCGATTCGATCACGTCGCGCAATCGCAGGTTGTACGCGCGGCCCGGCGCGATCTGCTGGGCCAGGCCCTCGCGGAACAATCGCTGCATCTCGGAGAAGCCGGAAAAGCCGAAATGCTTCGCGAACCGCACGACGGCCGACGGCTGGACCCCGCACGCCTCCGCGAGCGACTGGATGCCTTCCAGGCCAAGCTGGTCCCGATGCGTTTCCACGTGACGCGCGATCACCTTCAAGCGATTGCTGAGGCCGTCGTACTCCTGCGTCAGATGCTGCAGGAACTGCTCGACGGTGGCGGGAGGTTTCTCGGATGAACTCATCGGATAGCGCGAAGTTGACGGCCCCGATGCGCGCGCGATACCGACGCACGCCGCCCGGGACTCACCTGTACACATGCATGAAGGGCGAATTTAATCACGTTTGCGGCACGGACCGCGCCGCACGCTCGCTCCCACGCGCTCGATCATCACCTGCACACGCTCCACGGCGGTAATGGAAACGATTTTCCAACGCGCTCGCCGTGCCGTAAAGATTAGGGCGTCTACCGACGCGGACGCCGACACCCGCCGCCGCTGGCCGATGACGCGCATCGGCCGTCCATGGCTCAACGATAGTCGACCCACACGCCGCCCGCATCGGCGGACCGCACGCAGTTCTCGACCCAGCGCACGCCTTCGACGCCCGCGTGGACGTCCGGAAAGCGGATCTGCTTCAATGCCTGCGCGTCGCCGCGGTCGGCCGCGTCCATCGCGAGCGCGAAACGCGCATACAGGTTCGACCACGCTTCGAACAGCCCTTCCGGATGCCCGGCGCCGATGCGATCCTCGCGCAAGGCGTGCGGATGCAGATAGCCCATTCCGCGATCGAGCACCTGCGCGGGTTGCCCCTGGATTTCGTAGCGCAACTGGTTCGGATGTTCGTCCCACCATTCGACGCTCGCCTTCGAGCCGATCACGCGCACCTTCTGCCCGTGCATCGAGCCCGCGTTCACCGCGCTCGACCAGACGTAGCCGATCGCGCCCGTGTCGTATTCCATGATCGTGAACGCGTTGTCCTCGAGCGGCGCGCGGCTCTTCACGAAGCTTTGCCGCGAGCACATCAGACGGCGGATCTTCAGCTCGGGCGCCATCACTTCCGAGATGTACAGCGGATGCGTGCCGATGTCGCCGAGCACGTAGCTCGGGCCCGCGAATTTCGGGTCGACGCGCCAGCGGGCGGCCGCGCTCGCGGCCTCGACGCCCTCGCTGTGGAAGCCGTGCGCGAACTGCATCTGCACGATGCGGATCTCGCCGAGATCGCCGCGCGCGATCATTTCGCGCGCCTGCTCGATCATCTGGTGACCTGAATAACCGTACGCGACGCCGACGATGCGGTTCTTCTCGACGGACAGCCGCTGCAGCGTCTCGGCCTCCTCGGTCGTGAAGCAGAGCGGCTTCTCGCAAACCACATGAAGCCCCGCGTTCAGCGCCGCGCGGCAAATTTCGAAGTGCGTATTGTTCGGCGTCGCGATGGACACCGCGCGAATGCCGTCGGCGCGCTTCGCCTCGACCTCGAACATCGTCCGGTAGTCGGAATAGCAGCGCTCGGCGTCGACGCCGAGCTTCACGCCGAACTGCCGGCCGCGCTCGGCATCGATGTCGAATGCGCCGGCGACCAGCCGGAAGCTGCCGTCGCGCAACGCGGCCGACCGGTGGCTGTAGCCGATCTGGCTGCCGAGCCCGCCGCCGACCATGCCCCAGGGAATCGAATGTCCGAGCAGAATCTGTCCGTCGATCATGATTGTCGTGTTCCTGTCCGTGTTCAGTGTTCAGAATGTCTGGGCCGACGGCCGATTACGCGAATCCGGCCGACGCGAGGAACGCGCGGCTCGCCGCGACGTCGCGCAGGCTCGTGCCGGCATTGCGCGGATCGCGCTCCTGTTCGATCGTGATGTAGCCCGCATAGCCGATGTCGTCGAGCGCGCGACGGATCGCGCGGTAGTCGAGCACGCCGTTGCCGATCGGGCACATCACGCCGCGCGCGCACGCCGCGAAGAACGCGATGTGTTCGCCCATCACCGCGTGGTACACGGCCGCGTCAATATCCTTGAAATGCACGTAGTCGAGCCGCGCCGCGTGACGGCGCAGCCACGTCTCGGGATCCATCCCCGAGTAGTACAGGTGCCCGGTGTCGAGACAGAGGCCCGCCGTATCGGCAGCGATGTCGGCGACGATCCGGTCGATCTCGTCCGCGAACTCGATGTAGCCGCCCGCATGCGGATGGATCACCGCGCGCACGCCGAATTCGTCGCGCGCGATCGTCGCGATCTCGCGAATGTGGTCGACCATGCGCGCCCAGCGCTCGTCGGACAGGCGCGGCGCACGATCGGCATGGCCGGCCGCGTAGTCGCGTTCGTCGTGCCCCCAGTCCATCACGACCAGGTACGGCGCCGCATGGCGCTGACCCGGCTGCGTCGGCAGCTTCGGCAAGCGCGAGATGAGCGCGCAAATCTCGCGCGTCTGGCGCAGCAGGTTCGGCAGGTTCTCCGGCGACACCAGGTCGTCGAAGATCGTGCCGGCGGTGATACTCAAGCGCTGCCGTTCGAGCTCGGCGCTCACCACGTCGAGCTCGAGCGGGATGTAGCCGTACGGGCCGAGCTCGATGCCCGAATAGCCCGCCTCCGCAGCTTCGGCGAGCACGCGCCGCCACGGCGGCAGGTGCGGGTTCTTCACATCGTCGACGCCCCAGCAGCAGGGCGCGCAGCCAATCTTCATCGTCATGTCGGTCGGTTCATCAGGAAAGCGGCGCGCGGCCGCGAGCGTGGCCGCATGAACACGCGGCCCGGTATCAGCGTGTTCAGCCTGTTCAGCCGCGATAAAACGCCGGACGTTCGGCCATCGCGATCGGCTCGACCGCCCCGCTCTGCTGCGCGCGCACGCACGCATCGGCCGCGACCGCCGCCGCATAGCCGTCCCATGCGGACGGGCCGGTCAGCGCCCCGTGTCGCACGCCGTCGACGAACGCCTGCAGCTCGACGTCGTACGACGCGATGAAGCGCTCTTTCCAGTCGGTCATGATCTCGACCGACTGCCGCGCCGCATGCTTGAGCCCGACCGCGGGCGGATCGGGCAGCTTCGCGATGCCGTTCTCGCCGACCACCTCGCACTGGATGTCATAGCCGTACTGGCAGTTGACGAAGATCTCGACGTCGATGCGCACGCCGCTCGCGGTTTCGAGCAGCACGATCTGCGGATCGGCGAGATGCGCGCTCGCATGACGCGTCTTCTTCGGGTAGACGACCTGCGCGCTCGTGTAGTCCTCGCCGAGCAGCCAGCGCAGCACGTCGAGTTCGTGGATCAGCGTGTCGGTGATCGCCATGTCGGTCGTATAGCGCTCGCCGACCGACTGGTTGCGGTGCGCGCAATGCAGCATCAGCGGCGCGCCGATCTCGCCGCCGTCGATCACGCGCTTCAGCGCGCGATAGCCTTCGTCGTACGGCCGCATGAAGCCGACCTGCACGAGCCGCTTGCCGTGCGCGACCTCGGCCTCGACGATGCGCATGCAGCCGTCGGCCGTCACCGCGAGCGGCTTCTCGCAGAACACCGGCTTGCCGTGCGCGATCGCGTCGAGCACGAACGCTTCGTGCGTCGGCCCCCACGACGTGACGAGCACGGCCTGCACGTCGGCGGCCGCGACCACCTCGTGGCCGTCGCCGTAGATTTCCGCGTCGAGCCCGTACTTCGTCACCGCGTCGCGCGCCTGCTGCGGATCGATGTCGTTGACGGCCACCACGCGCGCGCCGGACAGCGTGCGTGTGAGCCTGCGGATATGGTCCTGGCCGATCGCGCCGCAGCCGATCACGCCGATTTGCAAGGTCATCCGGATATCTCCAGTCTGTCGTTCATCAACGGCACGGCCCGCGCCGCGCCGGTCAGCAATGGTTCCAGGCGGGTCAGCGCGCGGTCGCCCGATCGAAATGGCGCTCGACGTAGCGCTGGATCGTGTCGCGCATGTAGCGCGACGACGCTTCGGCGCGGTCCTCCCACGCGAACACGCACGACGACATCACGCCGTCGAAGCCGACGCTGCCGAGTGCGCGGAAAAACACGTCCCAGTCGATCTCGCCCTGCCCGATGTCGAGATGCTGGTGCACGCGGATCTGGTTCGAGCCCGGCGGGTTCACGATGTAGCGTAGCTGGCTGCTCTTGCGGTGATCGAAGGTGTCGGCCACGCGCACGTGCGCGAGGATCGGCGCGGCGGCCGCGATCATCGCCGCCATGTCGTCGCCGTAGTAGAACGTGTGCGGCGCGATGTACGACAGTTTCAGCGACGGCGAGCCGATGTTCGTGACGATGTCGATCGCCGGCTGCAGCTGCTCGATCCAGTCCTCCGGATGCGGCTCGACCGACAGCACGATGCGTTCGCGCTCGAGGATCGGCAGCAGTTCGTCCATCGAACGGAACCACGCGGCTTCGCACAGCTCCTTCGGGTTCGCGCCCGGCCGTTCGCCGACCGAGCGCTCCGGCGACGCGCCGCGCCCGAATTCGGACACCATCAGCGGGCATTCCATCTCGAGCGCGACCTCGATCGCCTTCTTCCAGCAGCGCACGGCCCACTGCCGCTCGTCGTCGAACGGGCTGGCCCAGCGATACATCGGCTGCAGCGACGCGAGGCCCACGCCGCTTGCGCGCAACGCGTGCCGGAACGCGGCCATGCGCTCGCGCGTCGCGCGCGGCATCACCCACCAGTCGAGAAAGTCGCTGCGCGGCGACAGCTCGATCTGGTCGTAGCCGAGCTCGGCGACGGCATGCGGCAGCCGGTCGAGCGGCAGGTGGCGAATCATGTAGGGATCCAGAGCGATCTTCATCTTCTTCCCGGAAGGTTGAGCATTCGGACGTGGCGAATCAGCGCCGCGACTTCTTGTTGCGATACTGGTCGGCGATCACGGCCGCGACGATGATCGCGCCCTTGACCATTTCCTGGTAATACGCGTCGATCCGGATGAACGTGAAGCCCGACGTCATCACGCCGAGGATCAGCACGCCGATCACGGTGCCCGTCACGCGCCCGAGACCGCCCGACAGCGACGTGCCGCCGATCACGACGGCCGCGATCGCGTCGAGCTCGTACATCACGCCCATGCCCGACTGGCCGGAGATCGCACGCGCGGCCGTCACGGTGCCCGCGATTCCGCTCAGCAAGCCCGCGATCGCATAGACGAACACCAGGTGGCGCGTCACGTTGATGCCCGACACGACGGCCGCGTGGCGGTTCGCGCCGATCGCGTACGTGTACTTGCCGAAGCGCGTGTAGCGCAGCACGACGTGGAAGATCGCCGCCACCACGACGAAGATGATCACCGGGTTCGCGCCCGCGCCGATCGCCGCGAACTGATCGGTCAGCATCGACACCGGCATCCCGTTGGTGAACCACTTCGCGAAGCCGCGCGCGGCAACCATCGTGCCGAGCGTCGCGATGAACGGCGGGATCCCCGTCAGCGCGATCAGCGAGCCGTTCAGGAGTCCGACCAGCAGGCCGACGCACACGCCGGCCAGCACCGGCCAGATGACCGGCAGGTCGGTCAGGTGCGGGAACACCGCGCGCGGAAAATCGGATACCTGTGCGAGGCTGGCCGACACGACGGCCGCCGCGGCGACGACCGACCCCGACGACAGGTCGATCCCGCTGGTGATGATCACGAGGTTCACGCCGACCGCGATGATGCCGATCACGGCCATCTGCAACACGATGATCTCGAGCCGCTCCGCGTTGAACAGGAAGCTCTGCCCGACGACGAGCCAGCCGATCACCTCGAAGAACAGGCTGATGCCCACCAGCACGAGGAAGATGCTCAGTTCGGGCGGCCACTTCGCGTGCCGCGTCTTGATCGTCATGGACTGTGCGTCCGCGACCGGGTTCAGGTTGCCCATTTCAGTTGTCTCCATGCTTGTTGCGGCTCAGCGCGAGGCCAGGTCCATGATGCGGACCTGGTCGGCGTCCTTGCGCTCGACGATGCCGGTCATCCGGCCTTCGTGCATCACCATCACGCGGTCGCTCATGCCGAGCACTTCCGGCATTTCCGACGAGATCATCAGAACCGCGACGCCCTTGGCGGCGAGCGCGCTGACGAGCCGGTGGATCTCGGCCTTCGCGCCGACGTCGATCCCGCGCGTCGGCTCGTCGAGGATCAGGATGCGCGGTTGCGTCAGCAACCATCTGCCGATCAGCACCTTCTGCTGGTTGCCGCCCGACAGGTTCTGGATTTCCTCGTGCAGCCCCGGCGTCTTCACGCGCAGCATCCGGCTCATTTCCTCGCAATCGCGCTTCAACTGCGCCTGCCGCACGAAATTGAACTTCACGTAGCGGTTGCTGAGCACTGCCGCTTCCATGTTCGCGAGCAGGTCGAGATTCAGGAAGCAGCCGGTGTCCTTGCGGTCCTCGGTGAGGAACGCCATCCCGTGCTTCATCGCCTGCGCGGGCGTGGAAATTCGCACCGGCTTGCCGTCGATCCGGATCTCGCCCGAGGTCGCCGGCACGACGCCGAACAGCGCCTCCGCGACGTTCGAGCGCCCCGAGCCGACGAGGCCCGCGACGCCGAGGATCTCGCCCGCGCGCAGCTCGAAGCTGACGTCGCGGAACACGCCGTCGACGCCGAGGTTCTTCACGGCCAGCACGACGTCGCCGATCGGCACCTCCTCCTTCGGGAACATCTGCGTGATCTCGCGTCCGACCATCATCCGGATGATGTCGTCGCGCGTGACGTCGGTCGACGCATGCGTGCCGATGTACTTGCCGTCGCGGAACACCGAGAACTCGTCGGCGATCTCGAACAGCTCGTTCATCTTGTGCGTGATGTAGACGATGCCCTTGCCCTGCTCGCGCAGCTGCCGAATGATCCGGAACAGGTGCGTGACCTCCTTGTCGGTCAGCGCGGAGGTCGGCTCGTCCATGATCAGCACGTCCGAGTCGAACGACACCGCCTTCGCGATCTCGACCATCTGGCGGCTCGCAACCGTCAGCGTGCGCACGTCGGCTTCGGGGTCGATGTCGATCGACAGCCGCTCGAACAGCGCGGCGGTGCGGCGGCGCAGCTCGGCGTGATCGATCAGGCCGAAGCGGTTCTTCGGTTCGCGGCGGATCCAGATGTTCTCCGCGACCGTCATGTACGGCATCAGGTTGAGTTCCTGATGGATCATCGCGATCCCGCGATCGAGCGCGTCGAGCGGACCGCTCAGCACGACCGGCTCGCCGTTGATCAGGATCTCGCCCTGGTCGGGCGTGTAGACGCCGGCGATGATCTTCATCAGCGTCGACTTGCCGGCGCCGTTCTCGCCCATCAGCGCATGCACGGTGCCGCGGCGCACGCGGAACTGCACGCCGTCGAGCGCGACGACGCCGGGAAACGACTTGCCGACGCCGCGCACCTCGAGCAGGCAATCGTCGACGGGCGCACCGGACGAGCCCGACGCGGCGAACGAGGCGGCCGGCGCGCTTTCGCTGGCCATCGAGCGCGCCATCCTGGCTGTAAACATGGACGTTCCTCGAAAGTCACACGCGAACCCGGACGCGCCGGGCTCGCGCAGTTCAGCGGAAAAACCGGTCAGTGCTTCGCGTACTGGTTCATGTTCTCCGGCGTGACCAGCTCGAACGGCACGTTCACGTAGCGGTCGACCGGCTGCTTCTTCGCGAGCTTCAGCGCGGTCGCGACGGCCTGCGCCCCCTGCCCGGCCGCGTTCTGGTACACGGACACCTTCAGGTCGCCGCTCTTCATCGCCGCGAGCCCGTCCGGCGTCGCGTCGATGCCCGCGACGACCGTCTTCGGCGTCAGCTTGCGCGCGGCCTTCAGCGCGTTGATCGCGCCGATCGCCATTTCGTCGTTGTTCGACACGATCGCGTCGAACTTCGTCCCCGAGCTCAGCCAGTTCATCGTGATGTCCTGGCCCTGCGTGCGGCTCCACTTGCCTTCGCGCTTGTCGACGATCTTCATGCCGGAACAGTCCTTGGTCGCGATCACCTCCTCGATGTCCTTGGTGCGCGCGCGCGCCGACTCGTTGGACAGCTCGCCCATCAGCACGAGGATGTCGCCCTTGCCGCCGAGCAGCTTGCACACCTGGCGCGCCTGCAGCGTGCCCGACTGCTTCTCGTCGGACGCGACCACCGCGACGCCGGCCGGCAGCTTGTCGAAATCGACCGGCTTGCGGTTCACGTAGACGAGCGGAATCTTCGCGGCGGTCACCATCTTCGTGATCTTCGGCGTCGCGTCGGTGTCGACCGCATTCACGATGATCGCGTCGACCTTCTGCGCGATCATGTTCTGGACCTGGCTCAACTGCTTGCCGACGTCGTTGCCGCCGTCCTCGATCTGTACGGTCGCGCCGTCCTTCTTCGCCGCGTCGCCGATGCTGTTGCGCAGGATCGTCAGGAACGTGTCGTCGAACGATGCCATCGTCACGCCGATCTTCTCGGCATGCGCGAGCGGCATGGCCAGGATCGCGGCGGCCGCGGCGGCCATCAGCTTGGTCTTCATGATCACTCTGTCTCCTCATCTCCGGGGGGCGGAAAACGGCGCGTTGCGCGCCGCCGGGCCGAGTCCGATAACGGACTGAAGCATCCGGATGAAACTGTAGATCACTTCGTCGAAAATTTGGAAATTTATTTCTACGTGATTTCACCTAGGGAACTGGATTTCCAAAAAGTCTAGACTCCGTTCCGTAGCCCGAGTCGTTGCGGCACGCGCATTCGCGTCGCGTCGCGACATGCGACGAAGATCCGTCGCTGGATCGGTCCCCAATCCGCCGGCAAGGTCGAACGCCGGCCGCGAGCGTGATACGTGATATGAGCCCGTTGAACTTTCCGACTGACCGCCCCATCGATCTCGCCTGCCTCGGCCGCGTCGCCGTGGACCTTTACGCGCAACAGTACGGCAGCCGCCTGGAAGACGCGCGCAGCTTCCAGATGTATCTCGGCGGCTCGTCGGGCAACGTCGCGTTCGGCGTCGCCCGGCTCGGGCTGAAGACCGCGATGATCTCGCGCGTCGGCGACGAGCAGATGGGCCGCTTCGTGCGCGAGACGCTCGAGCGCGAAGGCTGCGACACGAGCCAGCTGCAGACGGATCCGGAACGGCTGACCGCGCTGGTGCTGCTCGGTCTGAAGGATCGCGACACGTTCCCGCTGCTGTTCGTGCGCGAGAACTGCGCGGACATGGCCGTGCGCGCCGACGCAATCCGCGAGGACTTCATCGCCGGTTGCCGCGCGCTCGCGATCACCGGCACCCATCTGTCGACGCCGGGCACCCGCGAGGCATCGCTGACCGCGCTCGGCTACGCGCGCCGCCACGGTGTCGTGCGCATTCTCGACATCGACTACCGGCCGGTGCTGTGGGGGCTGACCGCGCGCGGCGCGGGCGAGAACCGCTACGTGCCGGACGCGCAGGTCACGCGCCAGTTGCAGCAGGTGCTCGGCGAGTTCGACCTGCTGGTCGGCACCGAGGAGGAATTCCTGATCGCGGGCGGCGTGCCGCACGACCTGATCGCATCGCTGCAGGCCGTGCGTCGCGCAAGCGGCGCGGCGCTGGTGGTCAAGCGCGGTGCGCTCGGCTGCTGCGTGATCGAGGGCGACATCCCCGCGCGCATCGAGGATGCGCCAACCTTCCACGGCGAACGCGTCGACGTGCTGAACGTGCTCGGCGCGGGCGACGCGTTTCTGTCCGGCCTGCTGTCCGGGCTGCTGCGCGGGCGCGACTGGGCCGAATCGACGCGCATCGCGAACGCGTGCGGAGCGATCGTCGTGTCGCGCCACGCGTGTTCCGCCGCGATGCCGACGCCGGCCGAACTCGCGCACTGGTTCGGCGGCAGCCGCAATCCGCGGGTGGACGCCGATCGCACGCTCGCGCACCTGCATCGCGTGACGGTGCCGCGCCGCGAATGGGACGACCTGTGCGTGATGGCGTTCGACCATCGCAGCCAGTTCTACGAACTCGCGGTCCAGGCCGGCGCGGACGAGGCGCGGATCAAGACGCTGAAGCGCCTGCTCGTGCGCGCGGCCGAACAGGTCGAACGCGATCGCCATATCGAAGGCCATGTCGGCGTGCTGATCGACGGCGGCGCGTACGGCAGCGACGCGCTCGCGTCGGCCACCGGCCGCGGCTGGTGGGTCGGCCGGCCGGTCGAACTGCCCGGCTCGCGGCCGCTGTGTTTCGACGACACGCGCTCGGTCGGCTCGTCGCTCACGCACTGGCCGACCGAGCAGGTCGTGAAGTGCCTCGTCCACTACCACCCCGACGACGACGTCGACCTGCGCGTCGCGCAGGAGCAGCGCGTGCTGGAGCTGTGGGAAGCCACGCGCGCGAGCGGCAACGAGCTGCTGCTGGAAATCATTCCGCCGCGCGCCGTCACGCCGGCCGGCACCGAGGACGACGCGGTGCTGCGCACGGTCGCGCGCTTCTACAACCTCGGCGTGATGCCCGAGTGGTGGAAGCTCGCGCCGATGAGCGCCGACGGCTGGGCACGGCTCGAAACGCTCGTGGCCGAGCGCGATCCGTACTGCCGCGGCGCGGTGATCCTCGGGCTGAACCAGCCGCTGCAGTATCTCGTCGACAGCTTCCGCTCGGCGACCAATCCGATCGTCAAGGGCTTCATGGTCGGCCGCACGCTGTGGGCCGACGCGTCGCTGCACTGGCTCGCCGGCCGGATCGACGATCAGGCGCTGATCGACGAAGTGGCCGGCAATTTCGCGCAGCTGGTCGACGCCTGGCTCGGCCGCCGTGCCGCCGCGCGCGCCGCGGCGGCAGCCTGATGCAGATGTCCGTGATGACCACCCGACTCCCCCTGATCGACAGACGATGACCACCACCGTGAGACTGACCGTCAGCCAGGCGCTCGTGCGCTACCTGGCCGCCCTGCGCGCCGAAGTCGTCCAGCCGGACGGCCGCACCGAAATCCTGCCGTACTGCGGCGGCGTGTTCGCGATCTTCGGGCACGGCAACGTGGCCGGGCTCGGCGAGGCGCTGCACGCCGAAAAGGACCGGCTGCCGACGTTCCGCGCGCACAACGAGCAAGGCATGGCGAATGCGGCCGTCGCGTTCGCGAAAGCGAATTTCCGCCAGCGGATGATGGCCGCGACGTCGAGCATCGGCCCCGGCGCGACCAACATGCTGACCTCCGCCGCGCTCGCGCACGTCGGGCGGCTGCCGCTGTTGCTGCTGCCCGGCGACGTGTTCGTGTCGCGGTTGCCCGATCCGGTGCTGCAGCAGGTCGAGGATTTCGAACAGGGCGACGTCAGCGCGAACGACTGCTTCCGGCCGGTGACGCGCTACTTCGACCGGATCGCGTCGCCGGAGCAGCTGCTCGTCGCGCTGCCGCGCGCGATCCAGGTGATGACCGACCCCGCGCAGTGCGGGCCCGTGTGCCTCGCGCTGCCGCAGGACGTGCAGACCTTCGCGTACGACTGGCCGGAAGATTTCTTCGCGCCGCCGGTGATCCGGATGCGCCGGCCACCCGCCGACGCGCTCGAACTCGCGGACGCGCTGGACGTGCTGAAGGCCGCGAAGAAGCCGCTGATCGTCGCCGGCGGCGGCGTGCTGTACAGCCAGGCATGGGACGCGTTGCGCACGTTCGCCGACACGCACGGCGTGCCGGTCGCCGAATCGCAGGCCGGCAAGGGCAGCCTCGCGTGGGACCACCCGCTGAACCTCGGCTCGATCGGCGTGACGGGCTCGCCCGCCGCGAACCGCGCGGCCGCGCAGGCCGACGTGGTATTCGCGGTCGGCACGCGCCTGCAGGACTTCACGACCGGCTCGCACGCGCTGTTCGGCAACGCGACGCTGCTGAGCCTGAACGTACAGCCGTTCGATGCGGGCAAGAAACGCGGCCGGCAATTGATCGCCGACGCGCGCACCGGCCTCGGCCAGTTGTCGGCCGCGCTCGCGGGCTGGCAGGCGGAGGCGGCGTGGACCGCCGCGAACCGCGACCAGGCCGCCGCGTGGAACGCGCGCGTGACCGAGCTGACCACGCGCGTGCCGAAGGACACGCTGCCGTACGACGCGGAAGTGATCGGCGCGGTGCGCGACTCCGCGGCCGACGCGGAGCGCGACAGCGCGCGCGACGATCTCGTCGTGTGCGCGGCCGGCACGCTGCCGGCCGAGCTGCACAAGCTGTGGCGCAGCGGCGTGCCGGGCAACTATCACATGGACTACGCGTACTCGTGCATGGGCTACGAGGTCGCGGGCGGCCTCGGCGCGAAGCTCGCGCGGCCCGAGCGCGAAGTGATCGTGATCGTCGGCGACGGCTCGTACATGATGCTCAATGCTGAACTCGCGACGTCCGTGATGCTCGGCCGCAAGATCATCGTCGTGATCCTCGACAACCGCGGCTACGGCTGCATCGAGCGGCTGCAGCTGAACTGCGGCGGTGCGAGCTTCAACAACATGCTCGACGACTGCGTGCCCGAAGGCGGCGAACGCTCGACGATCGACTTCGCGATGCATGCGCGCGCGATGGGCGCCGAAGCCGTGCACGTGCGCGACGTCGGCGAACTGCGCAGCGAAATGACGCGTGCGCGCGCGGCGAAGACGAGCCAGGTCATCGTGATCGACACGACGCACGAGCGCACGACCGCGGACGGCGGCGCATGGTGGGAAGTCGCGGTGCCGCAGGTGTCCGCGCGCGCCGGCGTCGGCGATGCGCATCGCGCGTATCTCTACGCGAAGACCCGGCAGCGGCGCTGACACGCTCCCCGTTTCAATCCTCCGCCCCGCGACGACAACAATCGAACCAAGGAAGCAAGTCATGAGCTGGAACGTTCGCATCGGTATCAATCCCCTGTCGTGGATGAACGACGACCTGCCGTCGCTCGGCGGCGAGACGCCGCTCGAGACGGCGCTGAAGGAAGGCGCCGAAATCGGCTATGCGGGCTTCGAGCTCGGCAACAAGTTTCCGAAAACGGGCCCCGAGCTGAAGGCGAAGCTCGCCGAATTCGGGCTCGTATGCGTGTCGGGCTGGTATTCGGGCTTCCTCGCGGAAGTCGAACCCGGCATGAGCGATGCCGATGCGCTCGCCGCCGAAATCGAGCGCTGCCGCGCGCACATGACGAAGCTGCAGTTCAACGACGTGAAGGTCGTGGTGTACGGCGAATGCGCGGGCACGATCCAGGGCAGCATCGACACGCCGGTCGCGAAGCGTCCGCGTTTCGTCGACGACGAAGCCTGGCGACGCTACGCGGCACGCCTCGACGCATTCGGCGCGCACCTGCTCGAGACCTACGGGATCAAGCTCGCCTACCATCACCACATGGGCGCATACGTCGAATCGCCCGCCGACGTCGACCGGCTGATGGCGCTGACCGATCCGGCGAAGGTGTTCCTGCTGTTCGACACGGGCCACGCGTATTTCGGCGGCGCGGCCGATCCGGTCGCACTGCTGAAGAAACACGTGTCGCGCGTCGTGCACGTGCACTGCAAGGACGTGCGGCCGCAGGTCGTCACGCAGGCGCGCAACGGCGGCTGGAGCTTCCTGAACGGCGTGATCAACGGCACCTTCACGGTGCCGGGCGACGGCGCGCTCGATTACGAAGCGACGCTGCGCACGCTGAAGGACGCCGGCTACGAAGGCTGGCTCGTGGTCGAAGCCGAGCAGGACCCGGCCGTCGCGCCGAGCTATCAATATGCGAAGAAGGGCTACGAATCGCTGCGCGCGATCGTCGACCGGTTGAGCGCTTAAGCCCCGTCACCCCGCTGTCACCCCATTGTGGAGCCCCGTTCCATGACGATTTCACCCCTGCTGGTCAAGGCATCCGCCGACCGCGAAATCTGCAACGTGACGCCCGAGTCGGCCGGCTGGAAACACGTCGGCTTTCGCGCGCTGCGCCTGAAGACCGGCGACACCGAAACGCTCGATACCGGCGCGCGCGAACTGTGCGTCGTCGTGCTCACGGGCACGCTGCGCGCGCAAGTCGACGGCGAGACCTACGATGCGCTCGGCAAGCGCGACAGCGTGTTCGAGGAAGTGTCGCCGGACGCGCTGTACGTGCCGGGCGGCAAGACCGTCACGCTGGTCGCGACACGCGATGCGGAAGTCGCGCTGTGCACCGCGCCTTACGCGAGCGGCGACAAGCGCGTGCAGCGCCTCGACGGCGAACGGATGCGGCGCGCGGTGCGCGGGCAAGGCACCAACACGCGCTACGTGTGCGACATCCTGATGGGCGACAACCCGGCCGCCGATCGGCTGCTCGTCGTCGAAGTGATCACGCCCGCGAGCCACTCGAGCAGCTATCCGCCGCACAAGCACGATCGCGACGCGGCGCCGGACGAAACGTCGCTCGAGGAAACCTATTACCACCGGATCGATCCGCCGCAGGGTTTTGCGTTTCAGCGCGTATACACGGACGATCGCAGCCTCGACGAGACGTGCGCGGTCGAGAACCACGACGTGGTGATGGTGCCGCGCGGCTATCACCCGGTGGTCGCGCCGCATGGCTACAACCTGTATTACCTGAACGTGATGGCCGGGCCGAGCCGCGCGTGGGCATTCAGGAACGACCCCGCGCACGAATGGATGCTCGACGCGGCACCCAGGCGCTGACGCGTTGATGCGCTGAACGATCGACGGCTCGCGCACGACACGCAGGACGAGAACGCGTGCCCGAGCCGGATTTGCGACGACACGGAGCTGCCATGGCGCCCCCCTTCCCCCGCTTCGCACCCGCGCCCTTCGGCGACACCGCGTCGGCTCCGACGCTGTCGCACTTCGATGCCGACGTCGCGCGCCGGCTCGGCGACATCGCCGTCAATCTCGCCGCGCGCCGCGGGCTGCCGATCGCGGTCGGCATCGTCGGCGAAGCCGCGCCGCTGTTCTACTGCGCGCTCGACGGCAGCCGCGCGAACGACAGCGACGCGATCCGCCGACGACAGAACACGGTGTTCCGTTTCGGCGTCAGTTCGCTCGAGGTCGGCGCGCGCTTTCGCCGCGCCGGCTGGTCGTTGCAGTCGCAGGGATTGTCGGAGGTCGACTATGCGCTCGACGGCGGCGGCGTGCCGTTGCGGCTTGCCGGCGGCGGCATCGTCGGCGCGATGACGATCGTGGGGCTCGACGACGCATGCGATCACGCACTCGTCGTCGAAAGCCTGCGCTGGCATGTCGGCGCGAACGCGCTCGCGATGAGCGCGTAGCCGCGCGCGCCGACTCGCGCGGTTAGTGCAGCCCGCCACTCGCGACGAGGCGCTCGCCGGTCAGCCAGCGGGAGTCGTCCGATGCGAGGAACACGGCGACCGACGCGATGTCGTCCGGCTCGCCGAGGCGGCCGAGCGGCGTTTCGCTGAGCACCTGCTTCTCGAGATCCGAACCGATGATGCCCGCGCTGTGCGTGCCTTCGGTCACGATCATGCCCGGGTTGATCGCGTTCACGCGGATCTTGCGCGGGCCAAGCTCGAGTGCGAGCACGCCGGTGATCGCGTCGACGGCGCCCTTCGTGCCGCTGTATACGGCGCTCGCGGGCGGCGTGATGCTCGTCACCACCGAGCTGATGTTGATGATGCTCGCGCCTTCGCCGAGATGCTTGACGGCGGCCTGCGTGGTCAGCAGCACGCCGAACACGTTCGTGTCGAATTGCCGGCGGTAGTGCTCTTCGGTGATCGCCTCGATCGGCGCGAATTCGTACACGCCGGAATTGTTGACCAGCACGTCGAGACGGCCATAGGTCTCGATCGCGGTGTCGACGATGCGCTGGGCGTCCGCTGCCTTCGACACGTCGCCGCCGACCGCGACCGCGCGGCCGCCCGCCTCGACGATCGCGCTCACGACCGCGTCGGCACCGGCCTTGCTGCTCGCGTAGTTGACCACGACCGCCGCGCCTTCGGCGGCCAGCGCCTTCGCGATCGCGGCGCCGATCCCCTTGGAGCCGCCCGTGACGATCGCTACCTTGCTTGCCAGCTTGCTCATGATTTCATTCCTCAGTCGGAAGACTTTCGATGGATGGGTGCCGATCGCGCCAGTCGCGGCGCACACCGGCCTTGCTGGCAATATTGGCGGCTCGCGCGGCGGCGATAAAGCGGCTCGACGCGAATTGACTGGCGGAGTTATCCGAACAATCGGCGGACGGACGGTCAGCCGGCACTCAACCATGCACTGACGACGTCGGCGCCGAGCCCGTCCAGCGGGCCGTCGTAGACGATCCGACCGCGCCCCATCACCGCGACGCGCCGCGCGAGCCGCGGCGCGAGCTGCAGCCGCTGCTCGATCAGCAGGATCGCGACGCCGTCGGCCTGCAGCGCGGCGAGACACGCGCCGACCTCGTCGACCGCGAGCGGCGCGAGCCCTTCGGCCGGTTCGTCGACGATCAGCACGCGCGGGCGGCCGGCGAGCGCACGCACCAGCGCGAGCACCTGCTGTTCGCCGCCCGACAGCCGTCCGGCCTTCACGTCCGCCCGCGCGGCCAGCAGCGGAAAGCGCGCGAGCAACCGGTCGAGCGCCGCGCGTTCGGCCGCGCCGTTCACGCCGCGCAGCCCGAGCCGCAGGTTGTCGCGCACGCTCAGCAGCGGAAACACGTCGCGGCTTTCAGCGACGTAAGCGACCCCGCGCCGCGCGATCTCGAACGTGCGCGCGCCCGCGCATTCGGCGCCGGCGATGCGCACCGAGCCCGCGGTGCGTACGAGCCCCATCACGGCCTTCGCGAGCGTCGAGCGGCCCGAGCCGTTGCGGCCGAGCAGCGCGAGCGTCTCGCCCGGCGCGAGCGCGAGATCGACGCCGTCGAGCACGGGCTGCATTCCGTACCACGCGCGCAGGCCGCGAATGTCGAGCAGCACGCTCATGCGCCCTCGCCAAGATAGGCCGCACGCACGGCCGGGTCCGCGCGGATCGCGTCGGGTGCGCCGGTCGCGACCACCGCGCCGCGCACGAGCACCGTGATGCGCTCGGCGAAGCCGAACACCGCATCCATGTCGTGCTCGATCATCAGCACCGTGCGGCCCTGCGTCGTCGCGCGGATCAGCGCGATCATCCGCGCCGCCTGATCGCGGTTCATGCCGGCCGTCGGTTCGTCGAGCAGCAGCGTGCGCGCGCCGCTCGCGAGCGCGATGCCGAGATCGAGCGCGCGCTGTTCCGCGTAGCCGAGTTCGCCGGCCGGCGTGTCGCGCCGCGCATCGAGACCGATGTCGCTCAGCACGTGCGCGGCCGCGCGATCGACCGACGCGGATTCGCGCAGCCGGTTCCACCAGCGCCGCCGCTCGGCCGGCGCATGCAGCGCCGCGCAGCGCAGGTTGTCGAACACGCTCAATCGCGCGAACGCGCTCGTCTGCTGGAAACTGCGGCCGATGCCGAGCCGGCTCGCCACGACCGGCCCGCGCCCGCGCAGCTCGACGCCGTGCAGCATGACGCGCCCGCGCGTCGGCCGCGTCGCGCCGGCGATCACGCCGAACAGCGTCGACTTGCCCGCGCCGTTCGGCCCGATCAGCGCGTGACGCTCGCCGGCCGGGACGTTCAGCTCGATGCCGTCGAGCACGGTCTGCGCACCGAAGCGCTGCACGATCCCGTGCAGCGCGATCGCGTTACCGTTCATCGCCCGTCCTCCCGCTTGCCGTGCCGGTGATTCTGGAACCGTGCGCGCCAGCCCCACAGCAACGTGCCGATGCCGGCCGCCGAGCATGCGACGGCCCAGCCCGCCGGCGCGTCGGCGTCGATGCCCCACGCGCCGAACGCGATGCCCGCGCCGTCGTCCTGCGCGAAGCGCCATGCATAGCCGAGTTCGGCCGCGCAGACGATCGCGACGGCCCAGAACGCACATGCGCCAACGCCGCACAGCACGCGCCAGCGCTCAGCCGGCGGCGCGTCGCCGCGCGACGCAAGCGCAAGCGTCTGCGCGATGCCCGCGATCCCGCGCGGCGCGGCGGCGACGACCGCCACGAACAGCACGCCGAGATACAGCGCCCATGCGCGCGACACGCCCGCGACGACGATGCTCAGCGCGGTCAGCACCACCGCGCCGGCCGCCGGCCCGAAGAACGTGCCGGTGCCGCCGATCACCGCGGCGATGAGCACGGTCGCCGAACGCGCCATCGACACGCTGTCGGGCGTCGCGATCTCGACGTCGATCAGCGTCAGCGTGCCGGCAATGCCCGCGAAGAACGACGCGCAGGTCACCATTGCGAGCCGCACGCGACGCGGCTCGGTGCCGAGCGCGGCAACGCGCGCGGGGTTGTCGCGCACGGCGTTCGCGAGCCGCGCGAGCGGCGTGCGCGTCAGCGCGTGCATCGCCACCGCGGAGACGATGCACCACGCGGCAATCACGGCGTAGGCCTGCGTTTCCGCGCCGAAATGCCAGCCGCCCAACGGCGTGCCGCTCGCGCGATCGATCGGTACGCCGCCGAGGCCGCCGAACCACGCGGGCACGCTCCACGCCGCGGCCGCGACGCACTCGCCGAGGCCGAGCGTGATCATCGCGAACACGGTGCCCGCGCGGCGTGTCGCGAGCAGGCCGGCGACGAACCCGAAGCCCGCGCCGGCCACCCCGCCGACGAGCGGCAACAGCGGCAGCGGGCCACCGACATGATTGAACCAATGTGCGGCGGCGAATGCGCCAAGGCCCGCGAACGCGGCATGACCGAACGACAGCAGCCCCGTCGTGCCGAGCTGCAGGTTGTACGACAGCGCGAGCACGACGAGCGCGGCCGTCTGTGCGAGATAGCCGAGCACCGCGCCATGCGGCCACAGCCACGCCGGCAGGATCAGGCACGCGGCGAACGGCACCCAGCGCAGTGCGCCAGCCCGTGCGCGGCTAGCCATCGACGCGCTCGCCGAACAGTCCGCGCGGACGGGCGACCAGCACCGCGACGAGCAGCAGGTACGGGACCAGCGGTGCGAGCTGCGCGATCGACACGGCAGCGACGCTGTCGGGCAGCGCGACGCCCGACCATTGCGCGAGGTCGCGCAACGACGTGTCGCTGGCCGCCGCGAAGGTCTGCGCGAAGCCGACCGCGAGCGATGCGACGAACGCGCCGCCGAGCGAGCCGAGCCCGCCGATCACGACGACCGCGAACACGACCGACCCGACGGTCTCGGCCAGCGCCGGTTCGATCACCGCGAGCGGCGCGCCGATCACGCCGGCCAGCGCCGCGAGCGCGGTGCCCGCGCCGAACAGCCCCGTCATCATGCGCGGCACGTCGTAGCCGAGCGCCTCGACGGCCGCGCGGTGCGTGAGCGCGGCGCGCACGACGAGCCCGATGCGCGACGCGCGCAGCAGCACGCCGAGCGCCACCAGCATCGCCGTGGACATCGCCATCATGAAGAGCCGGTAGCGCGGCAGCGCGAGGCCGAACACGGCCACGGGCGCGCCGTCGAACAGCGGCGGCACCGGGGCCGGCAGCGGCGCGAGGCCCCAAAAAAATTTCGCGCCCTCGCCGATCAGATATGCGAGCCCGAAGGTCAACAGCAGCTCGCTCGTGTGCCCGTGCGGCTGTACGCGGCGCAGCAGCCAGCGCTCGCAGCCGGCGCCGAGCAGCCCGACCGCGAGCGGCGCGAGCGCGAGCGCGGGCCAGAAACCCGCGCGGGCCGCGATGCTGTATCCGATGTAGGCGCCGAGCATGTAGAAGCTCGCATGCGCGAAGTTGAGCACGCCCTGCACGCTGAAGATCAGCGTGAGGCCGGCCGACAGCATGAACAGCAGCAACCCGTAGCTGAGGCCGTTGAACGCCTGGAGCGCGAACGCGTGCACCGCCACGCGCCCGTCAGCCGGCGAGCGGTTCGAGCGCCGCGCGCAGCGCGTCGGGCAGCGGCACCGGGCGGCGCGTGCCGCGATCGACGTACACATGCACGAAATGTCCCTGCGCGGCCGGCGCGGCCTCCCCTGCCGCGAACAGCCCGATCTCGTAGCGCACGCTCGACGTGCCGAGCTTCGCGACGCGCAGCCCCGCATCGACCGACTGCGGAAACACGAGCGGCGCGAAGTAGTTGCACTGCGTCTCGACCACGAGCCCGATCGTCTGCCCGTGCTCGACGTCGAGCACACCCGCGCGGATCAGGTATTCGTTCACGACGGTGTCGAAGTAGCTGTAGTACACGACGTTGTTCACGTGTCCGTAGACGTCGTTATCCATCCAGCGGGTCGTGATCGGCAGGAAGTGGCGATAGGCGTCGCGGGAACGCGGCTGCGGCTTGTCGGACATGGCGATGGCGGTCAGGAGGAAGAAGACGAAACGGACGGCGCGAGGTAGCCGTGCGAGACGGCGCGCCGGCGAACGGCGGGTTGCCGCGTCGCGATCGTGCGCGGCGCGGCCGGTGACGTGCCGGAAGCGGCGCGGCCCGTCACTGCCCCGCTCGATCGACGAATTCGAAATCGAGGCCGCGCGCGCGCATCCAGTCGGCCAGCGCATAGCCTGTGCCGGCGCGCCACGGGCGCAGCAACGGCGGCTCGACGAGCCGGTATTCGAGCAGCTCCGGCGACAGCGCGACGGTGCCCGATGCGCGCACGTGATACGCGATGATCAGCTCGTTCTTGCGGATGAATTCATACACGCCGACCAGCGTGACCTGCTCGGCCTTCAGCGCGGTTTCCTCGAACACCTCGCGCGCGATGCCGTCCTCGGGCGTCTCGCCGTTCTCGAGGAAACCCGTGATCAGCGCGAACATCCCCTCCGGCCAGGCCGCATTGCGCGCGAGCAGGATCTTGCCGTCGAGCTCGACGATTGCCGCCACCACCGGCAGCGGGTTGTTCCAATGGACGTAGCCGCACTCGTCGTCCGGGCAGGCCTGGCGGACACGCCCGCCCTCGTGTTCGGGATCGGCGCGCTCGGTCAGCGGACGCGCGCAGCGCGGGCAAAAACGGTAGTCGGCGATGGTCATCGATGAGAATCTGGCAAGCGCCGACGGCGGCCGGCAAGCCGCCTCGCACGCCTGCCCGGCGCAGGAAAGGCTTCATTCTAGCGAGTTTGCCCGCGTCGCTGACGATCCGGCCCCGATGATGTCAGGGTTGCATGCGCGGTTGCGCACGCCCGCGTGTGGCCGTCGCCGCGAAGCCGGCGGCACCGACGAGCAAGGCACCCGCCGCAACCCACAACGCCGGCGAGAACGACCCGAAGCGCGCGGTCAGCGGCGCCGCGACGAGCGGGCCGAGAATCTGCCCGACCCCGTACGACGCGGTCGCATAGCCCATCAGCCCGGCCGCGCGCTCGCCGTGCAGCCGCCGCGCCTCGCGCATCGCGAACAGCGTGATCGCGGTGAACGGCAGGCCGAGCAGCGCGCTGCCGATCGAGAAGCCAGCCGCATTCGGCCACACGATCCCCGCCGCGATTCCAAGCGCCTGCGTCGCGCAACCGGCGGCGAGCAGCAGCCGGTTGTCCCAGTGGCCGGGCAGCCGCGCGGCCGCGATCGCGCCGACGATCAGCGCCGCACCGAACATCGGCCAGAACAGATCCGGCCACGGCGAGCCGGCCGGCAGCGCGGCGCGCGCGATCACCGGCAGGAACGTCGCGGTGATGATGTAGCCGAAGCCCGGCATCCCGTACAGGACGACGAGCCATGCGGCGTCGGCGCGATGGCGCCGCGCGTCGTGCGGTGCCGCGTCCGTCGCCGCATGCCGGACGCGCGCGGCCGACGATACGGTTGCCGCCGCCGGCACCGGCGCGCTGCCGAACGTGCGCCAGATCGCGATCGACAGCACCGCCGACAGCGCCGCGAAGCCGAGCCAGCCGGGCGCCGCGCGATGGCCGGCCAGTGCGCTGCCGATCAGGCCCGTCAGCACGATGCCGACGCCGGGCCCCGCGTAGATCACCCCGCTCCACTCGGGCGCGTGCAGCTCGGCGAGCCGCCGCAGCCCCCATTGCGACACGAACACGAACGTCCATGCGCTGACGACGCCCGCGACGAAGCGCACCACGAGCCACACGGGCAGCAAATGGCCGACGCCCATCGCGGCGGTCAGCAGCACGGTGGCGCCAAGCCCGAAGCGGACCATCCGCGCCGGCGCGACGCGCACCGCCGCGCAGCTGACCGCGCCGACGAAATAGCCCGCGTAGTTCGCCGACGCGAGCCAGCTGCCGGCCTTCAGGCCGATCGAGCCGTCGGCGAGCATCAGCGGCAGCAGCGGCGTGAACGCGAAGCGGCCGACGCCGAGCGCGACCGCGAGCCCGATCATGCAGGCAAGCGCGGCCGCGCGGGCGCGGCGGTCGGCGTCATCGGACAGCTGTACGCCGGCGGCGCTCGGGGCATCGGAACGGGACATGGCGGCAGGGGCCGCGCGGGTTGCGCGACGGCCGGAACGGGAATCGGATTGCTTGTATCGTAGCTTGACCGAACGTTCTCTAAAAATGAATAATTGAGAATCCATCCATCGCATGGAGAGAATCATGGACCTGGCGGCGCTGGCGATTTTCCGGGCCGTCGTGCGCGAGAACGGCATCACGCGCGCGGCGGCGAAGCTCAATCGCGTGCAATCGAACGTCACGACGCGCATCAAGCAGCTCGAGGAGGAACTCGGCGCGGCGCTGTTCGTGCGCGACGGCCGCCGGCTCGTGCTGACGCCGGCCGGGCACACGCTGCTGCCGTACGCGGAGCGGCTGCTCGAGCTTGCCGACGAGGCGCGCGATGCGGTGCGCGAGGACACGCCGCGCGGGCGGCTGCGGCTCGGCACGATGGAAAGCACGGCCGCGAGCCGGCTGCCGACCGTGCTCGCGCGCTATCACCATGCGTGGCCCGACGTGTCGCTGGAGCTCGTGACCGGCACGACCGGCTGGCTGATCGACAAGGTGCGCGACTTCGAGATCGACGCGGCGCTGTTCGCGCGGCCGCCCGAGCCGGACACGCTGCCCGACACGTTCGAGACGGTGCCCATCTTCCGTGAGGATCTGGTGCTGCTGACGCCGCGCGGCCATCCGCCGGTGCGCACGCCGCGCGACGTGATCCTGCCGACGCTGATCGCGTTCGAGCGCGGCTGCACGTACCGGAAGTATGTCGAGCGATGGTATGCGGCGCACGGGATGAAGCCCGCGCGCGTGCTCGAACTGGGTTCGTATCACGCGATCGTCGCGTGCGTCGCGGCCGGTGCGGGCATCGCGGTCGCGCCGCGCTCGGTGCTCGAGCTTCAGCCCGAGACCGGCAACGTCGCCGCTCATACGATCGCGGAACTCGAAGGGATCGACACGCTGCTCGCGTGGCGGCACGGTTACGCGTCGGCGGCGCTCGCCGCGTTGCGCGATGCGCTCGGCGATGCCGCGCGGGAATCGGGGGATGCGCCCACGTTGCCGGCGACGGCATTACCGGCCTGATTCCGCCGCGCCGCCGCGCCGGCACGCGCTCATCCTGGGCACCGGCAAAAACAAAACGACCCGACCGGCCACCGCCGATCGGGTCGTTCTTTCTTGCACTGCGATGGGGTCAGCAAGACCGCATCGCATCAACCATACCGATCAAAGACGCTCTTCGATCCAGCCCTTGACGCCTGCCAGCGCGCCCGGCAGGTTCGCCGGCTCCGTGCCGCCTGCCTGCGCCATGTCCGGACGGCCGCCGCCCTTGCCGCCCACCTGCTGCGCGACGAAGTTCACGAGCTCGCCGGCCTTGACCTTCTTGCTCGCATCCGGCGTGACGCCCGCGATCAGGCTGACCTTGCCGCCTTCGACGGCCGCCAGCACGATCGCCGCGCTCTTCAGCTTGTCCTTCAGCTTGTCGACCGTCTCGCGCAGCGTCTTCGCGTCGGCGCCGTCGAGCGTCGCGGCCAACACGAACACGCCGCCGATCTCGACGGCCTGCTGCGCGAGCTCGTCGCCCTGGCTCGACGCGAGCTTCGACTTCAGCGCGCCCAGTTCCTTCTCGAGCGACTTCACCTGGTCCTGCACCTGCGCGATACGCTGCGTGAGTTCCGACGGCTGCGCCTTCAGCGCGGCCGCGGCTTCGTTCACGCGGGCGTCGAGCTCCTGCACGTAGCGCACCGCGTTGTCGCCGGTGATCGCCTCGACGCGGCGGATGCCGGCCGCGACGCCGCCTTCGACGACGATCTTGAAGAAGCCGATGTCGCCGGTGCGATGCACGTGCGTGCCGCCGCACAGTTCGCGCGAGAAGCCGAGGTCGAGCACGCGCACTTCGTCGCCGTATTTTTCGCCGAACAGCGCCATCGCGCCGCCCTTCACCGCTTCGTCGTACGGCATCACGCGCACGATGCCCGGCGCGTTCGCGAGGATTTCGTCGTTGACGATCTGTTCGACGCGACGGATTTCGTCGTCGGTCATCGGCGCGTTGTGCGCGAAGTCGAAGCGGGTTTTCTCCGCGTCGACGAGCGAACCCTTCTGTTGCACGTGCGCGCCGAGCACTTCGCGCAGCGCCTTGTGCATCAGGTGGGTGGCCGAGTGGTTGCGCTGCGTGCGCGCGCGGCGGTGCGCGTCGATTTCCGCGCGCAGCACGTCGCCGATCTTCAGCGTGCCCTGTTCGAGCGTGCCGTGATGGCCGATCACGTCGGCCTGCACCTTCAGCGTGTCGGCCACCGCGAAGCGCGTCGCGGCGTTCGCGAGCACGCCCTGGTCGCCGACCTGGCCGCCCGATTCCGCGTAGAACGGCGTGTGGTCGAGCACGACGACCGCATCCTGGCCGTGCTTCACTTCGTTGACGGCCGAACCGTCGACGTACAGCGCGACGACCTTCGCGTCGTCGAACGCGATTTCCTCGTAGCCGTGGAACGTGGTCTTCGCGCCCGAATACTCGAGGCCCTGCGTGGCCTTGAACTTGCCGGCCGCGCGCGCCTGTTCGCGCTGGCGCGCCATCGCGTCGTCAAATGCCGGCTCGTCGACCGTCATCCCGCGCTCGCGGCACACGTCGGCCGTGAGGTCGAGCGGGAAGCCGTAGGTGTCGTGCAGCTTGAACGCGAGTTCGCCGTCGAGCACCTTGCCGCCCTTCGCCTCGACCTCCGCCAGCGCGGCCTCGAGGATCGACATCCCGTGCTCGATCGTCTCGAAGAAGCGCTCTTCTTCCTGGCGCAGCACGTCCGTCACGCGCTGTTCGGCTTCCTTCAGTTCCGGATACGCGGCGCCCATCTCGGCGACGAGGTCGGCCACCAGCTTGTGGAAGAACGAGCCCTTGCGGCCAAGCTTGTAGCCATGGCGGATCGCGCGGCGCACGATGCGGCGCAGCACGTAGCCGCGGCCTTCGTTGCCGGGAATCACGCCGTCGACGATCAGGAACGAGCACGCGCGGATGTGATCGGCGATCACCTTCAGCGAGTTGTTGTTCAGGTCGCTGATCTCGGTCACGCGCGCGGCGGCCTTGATCAGGTTCTGGAACAGGTCGATCTCGTAGTTGCTGTGCACGTGCTGCAGCACCGCGGCGAGACGCTCGAGGCCCATGCCGGTGTCGACCGACTGCTTCGGCAGGCGCGTCATGTTGCCCTGCGCGTCGCGGTTGAACTGCATGAACACGAGGTTCCAGATCTCGATGTAGCGGTCGCCGTCTTCTTCGGGCGACCCCGGCGGGCCGCCCCACACGTCCGGGCCGTGGTCGTAGAAGATTTCCGTGCACGGGCCACACGGGCCGGTGTCGCCCATCGTCCAGAAGTTGTCCGACGCGTAGCGCGCGCCCTTGTTGTCGCCGATGCGGATGATCCGCTCGGTCGGCACGCCGACTTCCTTCGCCCAGATGTCGTACGCTTCGTCGTCTTCCTGGTAGACGGTGACCCACAGCTTTTCCTTCGGCAGCTGGTAGACCGTGGTCAGCAGCTCCCACGCGAACTTGATCGCGTCGTGCTTGAAGTAGTCGCCGAACGAGAAGTTGCCGAGCATCTCGAAGAACGTGTGGTGGCGCGCCGTGTAGCCGACGTTCTCGAGGTCGTTGTGCTTGCCGCCCGCGCGCACGCTGCGCTGCGCCGTGGTGGCGCGCGAGTACGGACGCGGGTCCGTGCCGAGGAACACGTCCTTGAACTGGACCATGCCCGAGTTCGTGAACATCAGCGTGGGGTCGTTACCGGGCACGAGGCTCGACGAGCGGACGATCGTGTGGCCCTTCGATTCGAAGAATTTGAGAAATTTCTCGCGGATTTCGGCAGCTTTCATGGCGTGCGGGGAATGTCTGGCTGAGACGGCTTCAAACGCCGGCCGTCCTCGCGGACGCACGGCGGGCAAATATCGTAAACGATCGATTATACGATACAGATCGGCGCCCCAGACGGCAGCGGCCCGGCGCGGCGGACGACCGGCCTGGGCCACCCATGCGGCCGATTCGCCTTAAGATGCTCGGCATGCCAATCCGCCTTGCCCCGGCCGGGCGAGCCATGAAAGGAGACGATTCGACGATGGGTGCCCTGAGCCATATTCGCGTGCTTGACCTGACCCGCGTGCTCGCGGGCCCGTGGTGCGCGCAGACGCTCGCCGACTTCGGCGCGGACGTGATCAAGGTCGAGCGCCCCGGCGCGGGCGACGACACGCGCCACTGGGGGCCGCCGTACCTGAAGGACGCGAACGGCGACGATACGGCGGAGGCCGCGTATTACCTCGCGGCGAACCGCAACAAACGCTCGGTGACGGTCGACATCGCGACGCCGGAAGGCCAGCAGATCGTGCGCGAGCTCGCCGCGCAGAGCGACGTCGTGCTCGAGAACTACAAGGTCGGGCAGTTGAAGAAGTACGGGCTCGATTACGAATCGCTGCGCGCGGTGAAGCCCGATCTCGTCTACTGCTCGGTCACGGGCTTCGGCCAGACGGGCCCGTACGCGCACCGCGCGGGCTACGACTTCATCGTCCAGGGAATCGGCGGTTTCATGAGCATCACCGGCGAGCGCGACAGCGAGCCGGGCGGCGGCCCGCAGAAGGCCGGCGTCGCGATCGCCGATCTCGCGACGGGCCTCTACTCGACGATCGCGGTGCTCGCCGCGCTCGCGCACCGCGACCGCACGGGCGAAGGCCAGTACATCGACATGGCGCTGCTCGACGTGCAGGTCGCGCTGCTCGCGAACATGAACACCAACTTCCTCGCGAGCGGCAAGCCGCCGGTGCGCTGGGGCAACGCGCACCCGAACATCGTGCCGTACCAGACGTTCCAGACGCGCGACGGCTGGATCATCGTCGCGGTCGGCAACGACGGGCAGTTCCGCAAGTTCGTCGAGGCCGGCGGCCGGCCAGAGCTGGCCGACGACGAACGGTTCGCGACCAACCCGTCGCGCGTGCGCCATCGCGACACGCTGGTGCCGATCCTCGCGGAAATGGTGAAGACGCGCGGCAAGGCCGACTGGATCGGCGCGCTCGAAGCGGCCGGCGTGCCGTGCGGGCCGATCAACGAACTCGACGAGGTGTTCGACAACGAGCAGGTGGTCGCGCGCGGGATGCAGGTGTCGCTGCCGCACCCGTGCGGCGCGGACGTGAAGCTCGTGCGCAATCCGATCCGGATGAGCGCGACGCCGCCCGACGCGCGTACCGCCCCGCCGCTGCTCGGCGCGCAGACGGAAGACGTACTGCGCGACATGCTTGGCTACGACGAGGCGCGCATTGCCGCGCTGAAGGCGAAGCAGGCGATCTGAACCGACCCGGACGAGCGCGCCGCGGCGCCTCCGGGTTCACGCCGCGGCGTGCCCGGGTGCCGGCGGACGCTGACGGGATCGATGGACCGACGGTTAGCGGTTAGCCGCTAGCGCGCGAGCGCATCGAGCCAGCCTCGCGCGTCGGGCCAGTCGCCGAGCCCGCTGTCCGCGTTGATGTGGCCGCGCGGGCCGAGGTCATGGAAAGTGCTGCCCCACGCGTGCGCGCAGCCGCGCGCGAACGCGATCGAGCCGTACGGATCGTCGCTGCTTGCCACCACGCAGGTCGGAAACGGCAGCCGCTCATGCGGCACCGGCCCGAAACCGTGCGCGTCGGCCGGAAACGCCGGCCCGGCCGGATCGGGCAACGCGACGAGCAACGCGCCGCGCACCTTCGCGAGCGCGGCCGGCCGCGCGTAGCGGGTCGCCCACCACGCGGTGGTCAACGTGCCGAGGCTGTGCGCGGCGATCGTCACGGGGCTTGGCGCGGCCTCGACCGCGCGGTCGAGCGCGAGACACCAGCCGTTGCGGAACGCACGGTCCCAGTCGGGCATCGCGACGCGCACGAAACGCGCGTCGGCGCGCTCCCAGCGGCTTTGCCAGTGGAGCGGACCGGAGTTGCCGTAGCCCGGCAGCACGAAAACGAGAGAATCGCTCATGGAGGGTTCGTCGACGAATGAAGTCGTTATGTGATGTCGACGAAGTGTCGCACACCCGCTCCTCCCTGATGCTGCCTGTCGAATCGCGGAATGGATGTGCGGAGCAAGAACGGGCCGTGATGCGGCAACGCCGTCACGACCAGCCGGCGCTCACGCGCGCCGGCTTCGATCAGCGCACGCCGGCGCCGACCAGGCCGCCTGCCGCAGCGCCGGCAACCGTGCCGACCGGGCCGCCCGTGATCAGGTAGCCGAGCGCGCCGCCCGCGGCCGCGCCGATACCGGCGTTACGTTGCGTATGCGTCATCGCGCATGCGCCGAGTTGCGACAGGGCCGCGACGATTACTGCAGTACGAACGAGAAAAGTGGTCTTCTTCATCATGATTGTTGGTGTCCTCCCGCCAGCAAAAAATACGAATGGCGGCATTGAATCGGTAAAGCCATCATAGGAAACGCCGAATGCACCGGGCAATCCGATTTACGTCGTGTTACAGCCGACACACAATCGAGATATTGCGGTTCCGCACCGCGAACCGGCCCGCCCGGTCGCGCACCCGCGCGGGACGGACCCCGGTCAGGTAGAATTACGGGATTAAACCGGCGCGACGCGCCGACACAACCTGACGCCAACCGCATGAGCACCGAACGCAACGACGCCCCCGCGGCTTCCAACTTCATCCGCAACATCATCGACGACGACAACCGCACCGGCAAATGGGGCGGCCGCGTCGAGACGCGCTTTCCCCCCGAGCCGAACGGCTATCTGCACATCGGCCATGCCAAGAGCATCTGCCTGAACTTCAGCGTCGCGCGCGACTACGGCGGCGTGTGCCACCTGCGCTTCGACGACACGAACCCGGAAAAGGAAAGCGTCGAATACGTCGACTCGATCGTCGACGCGGTCCGCTGGCTCGGCTTCGACTGGCGCAAGGACGCGGTCGATCACCAGTATTTCGCGAGCGACTACTACGACAAGCTGTACGAATTCGCCGAATTGCTGATCCAGCGCGGCAAGGCGTACGTCGACAGCCAGAGCGCCGAGGAAATGCGCGCGAACCGCGGCTCGCTGACCGAAGGCGGCAAGCCGTCGCCGTACCGCGACCGTTCGCCCGAGGAAAACCTCGACCTGTTCCGCCGGATGAAGGCCGGCGAGTTCAAGGAAGGCGAGCACGTGCTGCGCGCGAAGATCGACATGGCTTCGCCGAACATGAACATGCGCGACCCGGTGATCTACCGGATCCGCTACGCGCACCACTACCGCACCGGCGACGCATGGTGCGTGTATCCGATGTACGACTACACGCACTGCATCTCGGATGCGCTCGAAGGCATCACGCACTCGCTGTGCACGCTCGAGTTCGAGGATCACCGCCCGCTGTACGACTGGGTGCTGAACGAACTCGCGGACGCCGGCATGTTCACGCGTCCGCTGCCGCAACAGATCGAATTCTCGCGCCTGAACCTCACGTACGCGATCACCAGCAAGCGCAAGCTGCTGCAGCTCGTCACGGAAGGCCACGTCGAAGGCTGGGACGACCCGCGCATGCCGACGATCGTCGGGATCCGCCGCCGCGGCTTCACGCCGGAAAGCATCCACCTGTTCTGCGAGCGGATCGGCGTGACGAAGGTCGATTCGTGGATCGACATGAGCGTGTTCGAAGGCGCGCTGCGCGACGACCTCGACGACAAGGCGCCGCGCTCGGTCGCCGTCCTCGATCCGCTGAAGCTCGTGATCGACAACTACCCGGAAGACCTCGAGGAAGCGTGCACGGCCCCCGTGCATCCGCATCATCCGGAGCGCGGCGTGCGCACGTTCCCGATCTCGCGCGAGCTGTGGATCGAACGCGAGGACTTCGTCGAGAACCCGCCGAAGGGCTATTTCCGCCTGTTCCCGGGCAACAAGGTGCGCCTGCGCTACGGCTACGTGATCGAGTGCACGGGCTTCGACAAGGACGCCGACGGCAACGTGACGGCCGTGCACTGCAACTACTTCCCGGACAGCAAGTCGGGCACCGAAGGCGCGAACAACTACAAGGTCAAGGGCAACATCCACTGGGTCAGCGTGAAGCATGCACAGGCGGCCGAAGTGCGGATCTACGACCGGCTGTTCAAGGAGCCGCATCCGGACGCGGGCGGCGCGAACTTCCTCGAAGCGCTGAACCCGGATTCGAAGAAGGTCACGCAGGCCTATGTCGAACCGGGCGCCGGCGACGTCGCACCGGAAACGCGCCTCCAGTTCGAGCGTCACGGCTATTTCGTCGCCGACCGCGTCGATTCGAAACCGGGCAAGCCCGTGTTCAACCGGATCGTCGGGCTGCGCGACAGCTGGGGCAAGCCGGCCTGACGGCGTGGTCCATGCGCGGCGCGCGACGATAAAAAAACCGGCCTTCGGGCCGGTTTTTTATTGCATGCGCGGGATCGTCGGGATCGAAGCGGCTGCGCTCACGCCCCCGCCAGCCGCCGATGCAGATCCGCGAGCGACAGCGTCGTGCGAAACAGCCGCGCGAGGCTGCGGCTCGCATACGCGTCGACGTCGCCGGGCGCGGTCCAGCGATATGCGTCCATCTCGGGAATCGGCGAGCCGTCGCGACGGCTCGGGAACAGCGACGTGCACGTGCAGTGCGCGGGATCGATTTCGTCGTCCGCGACCCGCACCGCGAACAGGTGCAGGTCCTTGTCGTGACGGTATGCGAAGCGGCCGAGGTCGAGCAGCCGCGCCGCCGCGAGTTCGATGCCGGTTTCCTCGCGCAGCTCCCGCAGCGCCGCGTCGGCCGGCGATTCGCCGGGCTCGCCCTGCCCCTTCGGAATATCCCAGTGCGTGGTGTCCGTCGCGTGCGCGAGGAACACGCGGCCGGCCCCGTCGAGAATCACGACGCCGCACGAAACCGTGCGCGGCGCGCCGCTGCGCTTCATTGCTCGCGCGCTCAGCGCTTCTGCAGCTGCCACTTGCCCGCGGCGGTCCTGCAATAGACGGGCTTGAGCGTCATCGTCTGGCCCTTCGCGGAAATGTCGGTGGCGATTTCGCGGCACGTCTTGCCGTCATTCTCGGACGTCGACGGCGTCAGCTTCGCGTCGATCTGGGTGCCGCGACCGCTGCTCTGCCACGTCGTGGTCTCGCCGTCCTTGCCTTCGTCGCGCGCCTGTACGACGGCCTTGGCCAGCGACGCGCGGTCGGCCTTGCTGAAGTAGGCCAGCGGCGTGTCGTTCAGGAAGCCGAGGTTGCTTTGCGCGTGGGCGGGCAGCATCGCGGCTGCGCACGCGGCGCCGGCCAGCACGCGCGTGACGACGGAAAGGGATGCACGCATCGACATGTGTTGTTCTCCTTGGATGTTCGATCGAACGGCGTGGCGCACGGCCGGCACACCGGCACGCGCCACGCCCGTCAGCCAGCGAGCATAGCATGCGTGCCGCAAGGGCCGCGTTCTAGCGCGCGGCCGACGTGGCCGCCGGTTGATATCCGTCGGTCAGCGTGTTCAGGAACGCGATCACGTCCTTGATCTCGGCCGCGTTCAGCGCGGGGGCGTCGCCGCGCTTGCGGTCGAACGGCGGCTCGCGGTTGATGTTCGGCCAGTAGCGCTTTGGCAGGTCGTCGTACACCTGCACCTTGCCGTGCACGACCGGATAGAACTTCTCCGGATGGATGTCGCGCTCGACGTAGAAGCGCATCACGTCCTCGAGCGAGTGGTACACGCCGTTGTGGAAGAACGTCTTGCGCAACGCGACGTTGCGCAGCGACGGAGTGCGGAACAGCCCGCAGAATTCGTCGCGGCCCTTCAGGTCGGTGCGCTCGGGGCCGCACGCGCCGAGATCGTGGAAGCGCGGATCGCGATTGACCGGCAGCGCGCGGTTGCGCGGCACCGCGATCGCGATCAGACCGAAATCGCTGAACTGCGGCGGCCCGCCTTCGAGCGTGCGCTGGCTCACGTGACAGCTCGCGCAGTTGCCCTTCTTCTCGTCGTTGAACAGTTGCAGCCCGTGCAATTCGGCAGGCGTGAGCTGCGCGTGGCCGGCCAGATACGCGTCGTACTTGCTCGTGTACGGATCGAACAATGCCGGCTGCTGCTGGAATGCGTCGAGCGCACGCAGCACCGCACCGAAAGTCGCCTGATCGTCGCCGAGGATCCGATCGCCGAACGCCTTGCGGAACGCGTCGGCATAGGGCGCGGCACGCACCGCCTGCGCGACCCGCGCCGGCGAGCTGCTCATCTCGAATGGCGACGTGAGGGGAATGCGCGCCTGCGCATCGCGCGTGTCGACGCGACCGTCCCAGGTCAATCCGCCGGTCGGGCCTGCGTCGATGCTTTCGTCGCCTTCGTCGGGCGAATCGTGGAAGTGCTCGGTGAACGGCGGAATGCCGCGCACGTATTTCAGCGACGGCACCGCGCGAAAACCCATGCGATGCATGTCGTCGCCGCCGAGTTGCACCGACAGCGCGTTCGGCGGGCCGAACGCGTGCTCGACGCTATGACACGACGCGCACGCGAGCTTGCCTGAGCCGGACAGCGACGGATCGAAGAACAACTGCTTGCCGAGCGCCGTCATCTGCTTCACGCCCTCGAATACCTGCGCGCGCGTCTGCGGCTGGCTGGCCGGCGCGACCGCCGGAGCGGCCGGGGTGGCCGGAGCGGCTTGCGCCGCCGACACGACGGAGACCGCCTGCGCGTTCGCGCCGGGCCGCGCATCGCAACCGGCGAGCGGCGCGAGCCCGCCCATCAGCGCGAATGTCGCCGCGGCAGGGATCAACGATCGCGCGAACGCGAAGGATTTCAGAAGGCTGTGCATCGTCGTTCTTCTTGTAGCGGTGGGCAATCGGCCGGAGCTTATGTCAGTTCCGTGACCGGTGCATGACGTTCGACCGACAGTCAATTGAAAGCGCCCCTACACCCGGCTGTCAAACGGGTTCCAGATAATGCGCGCAGCCGGTCGGTGCCCCGTGGCCCCTGCTCCGGCCTGACGCCACCCGGTTCCCACACGCGACAAACGACGAATGAGAGAGAACATCGCATGAAGAAGCACGCCTGGATTCGCTACACGCCGATCGCCCTCGCGGCCGCGCTCAGCCTGACCGCCTGCGGCGGCGACGACGTCACGCAGCAAGGCCTGTCGGCCGTGAAGAACGTCGTCGTGATCTACGCGGAAAACCGCAGCTTCGACAACCTCTACGGCAACTTCCCGGGCGCGAACGGTCTGCAGAACGCAACGGCAGCGAACTCGGTGCAGAAGGATCGCGACGGCTCGACGATGGCGACGCTGCCGAAGATCTGGGGTGGTCTGACCGCAACCGGCATCACGCCCGCGGTCACCGAAGCGATGACGGCGAACCTGCCGAACGCCCCGTTCGCGATCGACGATCCCAACGGCTTCAACCAGTCGATGAGCATCGCGACGCGCGACATCGTGCACCGCTTCTACCAGGACCAGATGCAGATCGACGGCGGCAAGAACGACATGTATGCCGCTTGGACCGATGCGGGCGGTCTGACGATGGGCCACTACACGCCGGATCCGTCGAAGCTGCCGCTGTGGAAGATCGCGCAGCAGTATGTGCTGGCCGACAACTTCTTCATGGGCGCGTTCGGCGGCTCGTTCCTGAACCACCAGTACCTGATCTGCGCGTGCGCGCCGTTCTACGCGAACGCCGACAAGAGCCCGGCGGCCGGCAAGATCGCAGTCCTGAACGCCGACGGCAAGTCGCTGGCGGTCGCCGCGAACTCGCCGGCATCCGCGCTGAGCGGCCCGCCGAAGTTCGTCAACGACGGCGCACTGACGCCGGACTTCTACGGTGTCAACACGATGCAGCCGGCGTACCAGCCGAGCGGCAACAAGGCCGCGACGGGCGGCGACCCGCTGCTCGCCGACCCGGCCAATCCCTCGACGATGCCGCCGCAGACGGCGACCAACATCGGCGACCTGATGACCAATGCCAACGTGTCGTGGGCATGGTATAGCGGCGCATGGGGCCAGGCACTGCAGGCGAGCCAGAACGGCACGTCGAACGTGATCTACGGCGCCGACCTCTCGACGCCGAACTTCCAGCCGCACCATCAGCCGTTCAACTACTACGCGAACCAGGCGCCGGGCACCGCGAGCCGCGCGCAGCACCTGCTCGACGGCGGCGCGAACGGCGCGGAATTCATCAAGGCGATCGACGCGGGCGCGCTGCCGCAAGTCACGTTCTACAAGCCGCAGGGCAACCTGAACGAGCACCCGGGGTATACGGACGTCACCTCCGGCGATCAGCACATCGCGGACGTGATCGCGCACCTGCAGGCCAGCCCGCAGTGGAAGAACATGGTCGTGGTCGTTACGTACGACGAAAACGGCGGCTTCTGGGATCACGCCGCACCGCCGAGCGGCGATCGCTGGGGCCCGGGCACCCGCATTCCGGCGCTGATCGTGTCGCCGTTCGCGAAGAAGGGTTTCGTGGACCATACGCAATACGACACGGGTTCGATCCTGCGCTTCATCACGCGTCGCTTCTCGCTGCCGCGCCTCGCGGGCCTGCAGCAGCGCGACGACGCGCTGAAAGCGAACGGCGCGCAGCCGATGGGCGACCTGACGAACGCGCTCGCGCTGTCGCCGAACCTGTAACGGCATCGCGGCGAACGGGGCCGGCCGCGCTGCCGGCCCGGACGAACGAAGGGCGGCCCCGCGAGCCGCCCTTTTTCGTATGCGCGCAATTGCCGCGCGGCCGCGTCACCAGCCGTACTTCATCTCGACGCCGGCGTAGTCCGCGTTGTGGCCGCCCGCCTGCCGGATCGCGTCGCCGACCTGGAAGTGCACGGCCTCGACCGAACCGATCAGGTTCGCGGCGATCGTCCAGTCCGCGCGCAACTGCACGTACATCCCCGTCCACAGGCCGCCCTTGCCTGCCGTGCCGGGCACCGCGACGTTCGGCTGCTGATAGACGGCGTCGCCGGTCGTCTCGCGCCACTGGAAGCCGAGCGCACCGAGCAGCGACAGGTTCGGCGACGGCTTCAGCGTCACCGACGGCTTCACGTGGACCAGGTTCGAATAGCCCGTATAGCCGGCCAGCGTGAAGTAATAGCCGTTCGGAAACAGCGGATTGAAGGTGCCGACGCGGCCGTCGTGCGGATGCCGGTCGCCCGATGCCGCATCGAACTGCAGCGCGATGCGCGGCGACCACGGCGCATCGAGCTTGTAGCCCGCGATCGAGCCGACGGCCCACGCACCGATCGTGTCGTTACCGACCGTCCCCGTCTGCAGCATCGTCTCGAAATCCCAGTCGAAGCGACCCTGCGTGCCCGTGTAGCGCAGGTCCCACACGTCGCGATGCTCGGGGCCGCTCGCATCGAGGAAACGCGCGTTGCTGCGGTTGTAGCGCGACCAGTAGCCCGACAGGTCGCCCGGCCCGACCGACTGCCGCTCGAAGCGCACGCCGCTGAACGTGAGGTTGCGGTTCGACACGTCGTCGAACGCGGACACCGTGCGGTTCTGCACGGGCTGCGTCGCATACGCGATGAAGCGCCACTTTTGATATTCGTAGTCGGCCCATACGGCATCGAACGCCTGCCGCACGTTCGGACCGTCGCGCGTGGCGATGAAGCGCTGCAAGTCGAACGCCATTTCCTGCCGGCCGACGCGAAACTTGAACGTGCCGCCGCCGAGCGCGCCCGTGTAGGTCGCGAATGCCTGTTCGAGATCGAGCGGATTCCTGTCGACCGGCGAGATCGTGTTCTTGCCGAATGCGCGGTCGTCCTGCAACTGCACGAAGAACTGCCAGTGCCGGCCCAGATGCGCATCGGCATGCACTTCGACGCGCTGGATCAGATAGGTGTCAGATTGCGCGGAGCCGATCCCGAACAGCGGCGCGTCGTTGGTCTCCAGCCGCTCGCGCAGGTTCACGCCGAGCGATAGATAGGATGCCGGATCATTGCCGAGCGGAATGTATTTGAGCCCGTCGAGCGGCGCGCGCGGCACGCATGGATTCGCCAGCACCGACCAGTCTTCCTGCCAGCGGTTGAACAGCACCGTCGGCCGCTTCGCCGTGCAGGTCGAGGCGGTTGCGTCACCGGATGTCGATGTCGACGTGGATGTCGCCGCCGATTCCGCGAACGCCGCGTCGGCGCCCGCGAGCAGCATGCCCGCGACGATCGACACGCGCGCGGCCCGCTCGAAGCGGCGGCCGTGGCGCCTCCCTTGTCTCCCCCGCGCCCGCGCGATCATGCGCGCTCCTGCGTGGCGGGTCCGCCCGCTTGCGCCGCACGCAGTGCAAGCATCGCAAGCGCGCCGACGGGCACGAGCAGCGCCAGGAATCCGACATGGCGGAACCCGAGCGCACCGCCCGCCGCGCCGAGCGCGAACGCGACGATCGCCGGCAGCATCTTGCCGAAGCGCGCCCGTGCCGCCGCGCGCGCGGCGTCGGACGTGCCCGCCGACAGCAGGTCGACGACGTCGAGGATCGCTTGCGTCACGTTGCCCGTCATCACCGTATTCGGCACGCCGCCCGCGCGCGAAATCACGCGCGGATGCGCGTTCTGGACGCCCATCGCGAACGTGCCGACGATGCCGGCCACGAGTGCCGGCAAGGCGTCCGGCTGCGTGACGGGCGTCGCCCACACGCCGGCCGCGCAGAAGCCGAGCAGCAGCACGGCCTGCACCGCGTGCAGCGCGCGCGCACCTTGCCAGGCGGGCCGCCCGGACATCGACCGCGCGATCAGGCTCGCCGCGATCACGCCGCACACGAACGCGGGAAACACGCTGAGCTTCAGCACGACACCCTGGCCGAAGCCCGCGATGCCCGCGCCGATCAGCACGAAGTTGCCGGTCACGTGTGCGGTGAACAGCCCGAACAGCGCGACGAAGCTCAGCGTGTCGACGAAGCCGGCCACCGCGGCAAGAATCGTGTCTTCGTGCTTCATCGCGCCACGCTCGCATGAATCTCGGCGACATAGCCGCCCGGGAACTGCACGAGTGCGGCGTCGCGCCCATCCGCCGCGAACGGCGGCACGAGCACGGTCGCGCCCGCGGCTTCGGCCTTCTTCAGCGTCGCGGCGAGATCGGGCACTTCGTAGCCGGTCATCTCGCGCCCGAACGGGTAAGGCAGATGGCCGTCGGTCACGAGCACGGTCATCTTGCCGAAGCCCGACTCGATGCGGATGCGGCGATACGTGTCGTTCGGCCGGCCGATCTCGATGCCCGGCGCGTTCAGGTTGTCCGACACCACCTTGCCCTTCGAGAACTTGACGAAGTCGTGCACGAACTTGCGTACGCTTTGCGACGACACGTAGACGCGGTTTTCGGGGATCGTCTGCAGCGCGTCGTAGTTCGGCGCCTGCGTGTGCCAGTAGAGCTGCATCTTCACACCACCCGCCCATGCAATGACCGCATCGCGGCCGATGGGATCCGGGAACGTGTCGACGATCACGTCGGCGCCATGCTCGCGCGCCGACTTCACGGCGACGTCCATGTCCGTGACGAGATAGCCGGTGCGCTCCGCGCAGAACGGATACGGGATCGGTGTCTTGAAGCCGAACACCGAGATCGTGCCGACGGGCGTCAACACGAGCTGCGACATCGTCTGGCTCGGTGTCGGCGTGACCTGGAACACGCCCTGCTTCGACTTGCTGCCGCCGAATGTCGCGACGAAGCTGTCGGTGAAGCGGTCGAAGTCTTCCGGTGCCACGCACACGTGCGTCGTATCGTACTGCGAACCGACGGCCACCGTGGGCGCGACGGCGGGCGGCACGGGAGGTTTCGCGAACGCGGCAGGCGCGGCGACGAGGCCGCTGGCAATCGCAAGCGCCAGCAACGCGGAACGAAGAAAGTTCATAACGGAGGTCCTTGTTGTTTCATCAAATGGTGCAGCGGCTCGGGCGATCCCGGTCACTCTCGGCCCGTCGCCGGCCGGTTGTCGTCGACATGTCAGACCGCCCAGCACGAACAGCCGAACGCACCCCAGAAGCCCTTCGCGTCCGACGTCGGCAATGCGCTGCCCCACGCGCTCGCATGCGCATGCTGGTGCACGTTGCA
>NZ_LOSU01000006.1:0-715 GCF_001522185.1 Burkholderia sp. RF2-non_BP3
GCATTGTCAGCCTGTCCACGTCGGCTTCGACGGGGATCAGCTCGCTGTCGACCGGCCTCAGCTCGACCAACAGCACGGTCACTTCGCTGTCGACTTCGACGTCGACCGGCCTCTCGTCGGCGACCAGCTCGATTACGTCGTTGTCGACCTCGGCGTCGACGGGCATCAACTCGCTGTCTACGGGCCTCAGCTCGACCAACAGCTCGGTTACGTCGCTGTCGACTTCGACGTCGACCGGCCTCTCGTCGGCGACCAGCTCGATCAGCTCGCTGTCCACGTCGACTTCGACGGGTATCAACTCGTTGTCCACGGGCTTGAGCTCGACCAATAGTTCGGTGGCTTCGCTCTCGACCTCCACGTCGACCGGCCTGTCGTCGGCGACCAGCTCGATCACGTCGTTGTCGACCTCGGCGTCGACGGGCATCAACTCGCTGTCGACCGGCCTCAGCTCGACCAACAGCTCGGTTACGTCGCTGTCGACTTCCACGTCGACCGGCCTGTCGTCGGCAACCAGCTCGATCAGCTCGCTGTCCACGTCGACCTCGACGGGCATCAACTCGTTGTCCACGGGCTTGAGCTCGACCAACAGTTCGGTGGCTTCGCTGTCGACGTCCACGTCGACCGGCCTGTCGTCGGCAACCAGCTCGATCAGCTCGCTGTCCACGTCGACTTCGACGGGTATCAACTCGTTGTCCACGGGCTTGAGCTCGACCTG
>NZ_LOSU01000007.1:0-60176 GCF_001522185.1 Burkholderia sp. RF2-non_BP3
CCGGCGTGGAACGACGACGTGTTCGTGTCGTGGTCGCCGGCCAGCGGCGTCGTGCTGACGCAGTGAGGGCGACATGACGAAACCCACCGTTGATGCTGCGTCCGCGCTGTCGCGCTTCGTGCCGTCGGGTCGCAACCTGGCGATCGGCGTGCCGTTCCTATGGCTCGCGATCTTCTTCGCGTTGCCGTTCGCGCTGGTGCTGAAGATCAGCTTCGCGGACCAGATGCTCGGCATTCCGCCGTACACCGCGCTCGCGCGACTGGAAGCCGGCACGGTACAGGTTGCGCTGTCGCTGAAGCATTACGCGCTGCTGCTGCAGGACGACCTGTACCTGAACACCTACGTCAGTTCGCTGAAGATGGCCGCCGCGTCGACGCTGATGTGTCTGCTCGCCGGTTATCCGATCGCGTACTGCATTGCCCGCGCGGCGCCGGCACGCCGCAACCTGTTGATGATGGCCGTGATGCTGCCGTTCTGGACGTCGTTCCTGATTCGCGTCTATGCGTGGGTTGGGATCATGAAGGACGACGGCCTGCTGAATCGTGCGCTGACGGCGCTCGGCGTGATCGCGGCGCCGCTGCGGCTCTATCACACCGACGCGGGCGTCTACATCGGGATGGTCTATTCGTACCTGCCGTTCATGGTGATGCCGCTCTACGCGCATCTCGTGAAGCTGGACCTCACGTTGCTCGAGGCCGCGCACGATCTCGGCGCGACGCCGTGGTCCGCGTTCTGGCGCATCACGCTGCCGCTGTCGAGAAACGGGATCGTCGCGGGCAGTCTGCTGGTGTTCATTCCTGCCGTCGGCGAATACGTGATTCCCGAACTGCTCGGCGGCGCGAACACGCTGATGCTCGGCCGCGTGATGTGGGACGAGTTCTTCAACAACATGGACTGGCCGATGGCGTCCGCGGTGACGGTGACGATGGTGGCGCTGCTGCTCGTGCCGATGGCGTTGCTCCATTACAGCCAGACCAAAGCGGAGGGGCGCTCATGACCCGCGCGAATCGCCTGTTCTCTGCCTGTGTGCTGGGCGCGGGCTTCCTGTTCCTGTACGTGCCGATCGCGAGCGTCGTCGTCTATTCGTTCAACGCGTCGAAGCTGGTGGCGGTGTGGTCCGGTTTCTCGTTGCGCTGGTACGGTGCGCTGCTGCACGACGGCGAATTGCTGACGGCCGCGTGGCTGTCGCTGAAGATCGCGTTGCTGACGGCGACCGCGTCGGTCGCGATCGGCACCTGGGCCGGCTTCGTGCTGGCCCGCATGGGGCGCTTTCGCGGCTTCACGCTCTATGCGGCGATGATCAACGCGCCGCTGGTGATTCCCGAGGTGATCCAGGGCATCTCGCTCCTGCTGCTGTTCGTCGCGATGCAGCAGACCTTCGGCTGGCCCGCCGGACGCGGCTGGCTGACGATCTGGATCGGCCACGTGATGCTGTGTCTGTCGTTCGTCGCGGTGATCGTGCAGTCGCGTGTGAAGGAACTCGACCGCTCGATCGAGGAAGCCGCGCTCGATCTCGGCGCCCGGCCGCTGAAAGTGTTCTTCGTGATCACGCTGCCGCTGATCGCGCAGGCGCTGGTATCGGGATGGCTGCTCGCGTTCACCGTGTCGATCGACGACGTCATTCTTTCCGCCTTCCTGTCGGGCCCCGGTTCGACGACGCTGCCGCTGGTCGTGTTCTCGCGCGTGCGGCTCGGACTCAATCCGGAGATGAATGCGCTCGCAACGGTGTTCATCACGATGGTGACGATCGGCGTCGTCGTCGTGAACCGCTCGATGCTGGCCCGCGAGCGACGACAGGCTCGCGAGGCCCGTGCATGGCACGCGGCCGCCGCGCCGGATGCGCTCGCCCCACCGCCCGCGTTGCCGCCCGTTCGCCCGTCGGCCGCGCACGCGCGGCACGACCCCGCACCGCATCCCGTGAAGTGAAGAACGACAAGGAGACGTCGAATGAAAAAGAAGGTGCTTTGCGCGTTGATCGCCGGTGCGTTGCCGGGGTTGGCCGCCGCGAGTTCGAGTGCCGACCAGATCAGGGCGCTGCAACAGCAGATCACCGTGCTGCAGCGGCAGATGAGCGCGCTGCAATCGCGACTGGCTGCGAAACCGGCGGCTGCCCCGGTGTCGTCGACAGCGGTGGCGAGCGTGCCCGCCGCCGATCCGTCGGTGCCCGGCTACGGGCAGGCGCCGGCGGTGCTGACCAACGACGACGTGACCGAAATCCGGCAGCAGGTCGCGAACCAGCAACTGAAGGTCGACTCGCTGACCGACGCCGCGCGCACCGGCCCGATCGCCGGGCTGTCGGTGACCGGCTATCTCGATCCGTCCTACGTGTACAACCGCGGCGCCGGTACCTCGTCGTTCCAGTTCGCGAACCATGAGAACGCGTACACGTATTACAACAGCACGTTCGGCGACGTGTTCCTCGACATCAAGAAGACGTTCGGCGTCGGGCCGACCGCACCGTCCGCCGAGATCACGCTGATGCCGAACCGCGGCGCCGGCCTGTCGATGATGACGGGCAGCGGCGCGAGCGGTCTCGACATCGTGAACACGGCCGTCGTCACGGTGCCGCTGTCGGGCACGACCGCGTTCGTCGGCGGGCTGGTGCTCGGCTTCGGCGGCTACGAGTACCAGCAGTCGAACCAGATGCTCACGCTCACGCACAACCTGCTGTACGACTTCTCCGATCCGGGCTCGTCGATCGGCGCGGGCATCAACTACCTGAGCCCGAGCGGCCAGTGGGCGTGGAAGTTCTTCGTCGGCAACGAGCAGTTCCGCAGCGCCGGCGCCGTCACGCAGACCGGCGTGAATGCGCTCGGCGACCCGATCACGACGAGCAACAAGGTGCCGACCTTCACCGCGCGCGTGGACTACATGCGCGGCAGCGCGCTCGACATCGGCGGCTCGATCAACATCGGTCGCCAGACGCTGCCGAGTGCGATCGACCCGGCCACCGGCACCGTGCACTACGGCGTGGGCGGCAATGCGCCGAGCGCTTACGGCGCGTTCTTCTTCGCGGAAGCCGATGCGACCTATACGCTCGCCGATGCGCAGTACAACGCCGAGCTCGATTACGGCCAGCAACAACACGGCGCGTTCAACGGCGGGCTCGCGCAGTGGTTCGGGTTGTCGCTGCTCGCGCACCGCAAGTTCAACGTGCCGGTGGTCGGCCGCATGGGTGCGACGTTGCGCTATGACCTGCTCGTCAACCGCAGGAACGGCGGCGGCGGATCGTCGATCGGCCTGAACGGCAACGGGATGGATCCGTACAACGGCTTCGGCATCGACGCGGACTGCCTCGCGATGTCGAAGGCGAACGGCGGCGTCGGCTTCGAATGCAAGGGCGCGACGCGGCAGGCGGCCGCATTCGACCTGCTGTTCTATCCGACTCAGCAAGTGACGGTCAAGGTCGAGTATCGGCACGACTGGGCGAGCAACAAGGTATTCCTGCGTCACGACGGGTCGTACGCGAAGTCGAACGACCTGCTCGCGACTCAACTCATCTACGCGTTCTGACGCGACGCCGTTCGCGAATGTCACTCATGCTCAAGTTCGAAAATCAGCAACATGTTCAGTCGTACTACGCAGACACGGCCAACGACCGGACCCGCCATCCGTCGCTCGACGGTGCCGTATCCGCCGACGTATGCGTGATCGGCGGCGGACTCACCGGCCTGTCCGCGGCGCTCGATCTCGCCGAGCGCGGTCATTCGGTCGTGCTCGTCGAGGCGTCGCGAATCGGCTGGGGCGCCAGCGGCCGCAACGGCGGCCAGTTGATCGCCGGCTACTCGTGCGACATCGATACGTTCTCGGCCCATCTGCCGGAAGACGACGTGCGGAAGATCTGGGCGATGGGGCTCGAATCGGTCGATATCGTCCGGCGGCGTGTCGAGCGGCACGGCATCGATTGCGACCTGACCTTCGGTTATCTGACGGCGGCGAACAAGCAGCGCCACATCGACGCGCTGCGCAAATGGCGCGACGCCGCGGCGAGCCGCTTCGGCTATCGCGGCTACGACATCGTCGAGCGCGCCGACATGCCGCGCTTCGTCGCATCGGATCGTTACGCCGGCGGCCTGCGTCACGAGGGCAGCGGCCATCTGCATCCGCTGAACTACACGCTCGGCCTCGCGCGCGCAGCGCGCGCGGCCGGCGTGACGATCCACGAGGACACGCCCGCGCTCGCGCTCGAGCGCGCCGCGCTGCACCACCGCGTCAGGTGCGCGCGCGGCCATGTGGATGCCCGCTACGTCGTGCTGGCCGGCAATGCGTACCTGGGGCGGCTCGCGCCGAGCCTGGCGCGCAAGATCATCCCGGTGGCGACCTACCTGATCGCGACGGAGCCGCTCGGCGAAGCGCGCGCGGCCGAGACGATGCCGGCCGACGCGGCGATCAGCGACTGCAATTCGGCGCTCGACTATTTCCGGCTGACGCGCGATCGGCGTCTGCTGTGGGGCGGCAAGGCGAGCAGCTCGACGCGCGCGCCGCGCGATCTCGCGACGGCGATGCGGCGCGACATGCTGAAGACGTTCCCGCAGCTCGCCGACGTGCGGATCGACTACGCATGGGGCGGCCTGATCGACGCGACGATGAACCGCGCACCGCATTTCGGGCGGCTCGAGCCCACGGTGTATTTCGCGCAGGGCTTCTCCGGGCACGGCGTGAACGTGACCGGCCTCGCCGGGCGGCTGATCGCCGAAGCGATCGACGCGCAGGCTGCGCGCTTCGACCTGTTCGGCCGGATTCGCCATCGCGACTTTCCGGGCGGCCGCGTGCTGCGCACGCCGATGCTGGCGCTTGCGATGGCGTGGCATCGGACGATGGACCTGCTTTGACCCGTGGAGCGCGGCTCGCATGGCCGCGCGGCCACGAATCGTTTTGAACCATTCACTCATGCGCTGGAGGCATTCATGACCCACGTTACCCGTCTCGTCGACTTGATGCAGGCGCCGGCCCGGCTCACGCAAAGCCGCGTGCCGGCCGGGCTGCTGCTCGACGGCAATCCGATGCAGACGCTGTCGCATCACTACATCAGCCCGTGCGGGCAGTTCAGTTGCGGGATCTGGGAATGCACGCCCGGACGCTGGACGATCGACTACGACGAGTCGGAGTACTGCGAGATGCTGAGCGGCGTCGCGATCGTGCGCGATGCCGACGGCGGCGAACGCGTGCTGCGTGCCGGCGACCGCTTCGTGATCCCACCGGGCTTTCGCGGCACCTGGGAGGTCGTCGAGACGTGCCGGAAGATCTACGCGTCGCATGCGCCGCAGGCGGAGCCCTCGTGTGCGTAGCGCGAGGCCGAATCCATTCGATCCAGTCATCAACGAGGAGCATCCCATGACCCAGGAATTGTGGCGACTGAGCGCGGCCGAGATGGCCGCGCACGTCGCACGGCGCGACGTGTCGTCGACGGAACTCGTGCACAGCTGCCTGCGGCGGCTCGAGCAGGTGAACCCCGTCATCAACGCGATCGTCGACGTGCTGGCCGACAGCGCGTTGCAGGCGGCGTCCGATGCCGATGCCGCGATCGCGCGCGGTACGCCCGTCGGTCCGCTGCACGGCGTGCCGGTGACGGTAAAGATCAACGTCGACACGGCCGGCTGCGCGACGACGAACGGCGTGCGCGCGTTTGCCGGCCTGGTCGCGCATGAGGACAGCCCGGTGACCGCGAACCTGCGCAACGCAGGCGCGATCGTGATCGGGCGCAGCAACGCGCCGGCGTTTTCGTACCGGTGGTTCACCGACAACGACCTGCACGGCCGCACGTCGAATCCGTGGAATCCGGCACTGACGCCCGGCGGCTCCAGCGGCGGCGCGGCCGCGGCGGTCGCTGCCGGCATCGGCGCGATCGCACACGGCAACGATCTTGGCGGTTCGATCCGCTACCCCGCCTATGCGTGCGGCGTCGCGGGGCTGCGGCCGAGCACCGGCCGCGTGCCCGCCTACAACCCGACGCAATCGAAGGACCGCACGCTCGCCGTGCAACTCGCGTCCGTGCAGGGGCCGCTGGCGCGCACGGTCGGCGACCTGCGCCTCGCGCTCGATGCGATGGCGGCGGGCGACGCGCGAGACGCATGGTGGATGCCGGTCGCGCCGGCCGGCCACGACGCGGCGTTTCCCGCACGCGTCGCCGTGTGTCCCACGCTGCCGGGCGTACCGTCCGACCCGATCGTCGTCGATGCGGTTCGGCAAGCCGCGCGGTGGCTGGAGGAGGCCGGCTGCATCGTCGAGGAAGCGGAGCCGCCGCGGTTCGCCGAGGCGTGCGCGCTGTGGCTGGACCTCGTGACCAACGAAGCACGCAGCGGGCTCGGCGACGTGATCATGCAGCACGGCGACGCGGCGATCCGGACCGCGTTCGCGAGCCAGCGCAACCTCGCATCGCCGCTCGACCTCGCCGGCTACATGAATGGTCTGGCGCGGCGGACCGCGCTGCTGCGCGACTGGCAGCAGTTCTTCGCACGTTACCCGCTGCTGCTGATGCCGGTGTCGTGCGCGCAGCCGTTCGCGATCGATGCGGACCAGCACGGTGACGAGGCGATGCGCCACATCGTCGACATGCAGGGGCCACTGCTGGCAACCGCGCTGCTCGGGCTGCCCGGGCTGTCGGTGCCGACCGGCGTGCGTGGCGGCGTGCCGACGGGCGTGCAACTCGTCGCGGGCCGCTTCCAGGAGGCGCTGTGCCTCGCCGCCGGCGAAGCGATCGAGGCGCGCGCCGGTACGTTCACGCCGATCGATCCGGTGACCGGATCGTGATGGTCGACTTCTGACGGTAAGGAATACCCATGAATCCATCCACATTCGAAGACTGGCGGGCACGCGCGGCCGTTCTGCGCATCGAAGCGCGCGCGTTCATCGACGGCGAGGCGCGCCACGCGCGCACCGGGGCAACGTTCGCGTGCGTGAGCCCGATCGACGGCCGTGTGCTCGCGCACGTGGCCGACTGCGGCGCCGAGGAAGTCGATGCGGCCGTGGCAGCTGCGCGCCGCGCGTTCGACGCGCAGGCGTGGGCCGGCATGAATCCGCGTGCACGCAAGGCTGTGCTGCAGCGCTGGGCGGCGCTGATGCGCGAGCATTGCGACGAACTCGCGCTGCTCGAGACGCTCGATACAGGCAAGCCGATCGCCGACACCACGGCCATCGACGTGCCGGCCGCCGCGCACAGCGTCGACTGGTATGCCGAGGCCATCGACAAGGTCGGCGGCGAGGTCGTCCCCGCCGATCGCCATCTCGTCGGACTCGTCACGCGCGAACCGATCGGCGTCGTCGCGGCGGTCGTGCCGTGGAATTTCCCGCTGCTGATGGCCGCATGGAAATTCGCGCCGGCGCTCGCGGCAGGCAATAGCGTGGTGCTCAAGCCATCGGAAAAATCGCCGCTGACCGCGATCCGCGTCGCGCAACTCGCGTGCGAGGCCGGCGTGCCGCCCGGCGTGTTCAGCGTCGTGCCCGGTGGCGCCGAGCCGGGACGGCTGCTGGCGCTGCATCGTGACGTCGATTGCATCGCGTTCACCGGTTCGGCGCGCACCGGGCGGCAGATCATGGCGTGTGCCGCGCAATCGAACCTGAAGCGCGTATGGCTCGAACTGGGCGGCAAGTCGCCGAACATCGTGCTGCCCGATTGCCCCGATCTCGATCGCGCCGCGCAGGCGGCCGCCGATGCGATCTTCTTCAACATGGGGGAAGTGTGCACGGCGGGCTCGCGCCTGCTCGTGCATCGCGACATCAAGGACGCGTTCGTCGACAAGGTGGTCGCCGCGTCGCGGCGCTTCGCGCCCGGGCATCCGCTCGATCCCGCGGTGGCGATGGGCGCGATCGTCGATCACGCGCAGCTCGAACGCGTGATGCGTTACATCGGCATCGGAAGGGAGGAAGGGCGCCTGGTGACGGGCGGTGCGCGCGTGCGCGAGGAGACGGGCGGGTTCTATGTCGAGCCGACCGTGTTCGACGTCGACGCGCATGCGACGATCGCGCGCGAGGAAATTTTCGGGCCGGTGCTGTCGGTGATCGCGTTCGACGACGTCGATGCGGCCGTGCGTATCGCCAACGACACCGAGTACGGGCTCGCGGCAGCCGTGTGGTCGGCGGACCACGCGACGGCGCATACGGTCGCGCGGCGCTTGCGTGCCGGCACCGTGTGGGTCAACTGCTACGGCGACGGCAGCGACGACATGAACTTCCCGTTCGGCGGATACAAGCAGTCGGGCAACGGTCGCGACAAGTCATTGCACGCGCTCGACAAATACACCGAGCTGAAATCGACCATCGTGCGGTTGTAACGCATCACGCATCACGCATCACGCACGCGCGGCAGGCCGGCATGCGCCTGCCGCGCGTGCATGAACATCACTGCTCGGCCCCCTCCGCATCCGCCGTCTCGCCGAGGAACCCGCCGCTCTGGTGCGCCCACAGCGCCGCATAGATGCCGCCCGCCTGAAGGAGCTGCAGGTGCGTGCCTTCCTCGACGATGCGCCCTTCGTCGAGCACGATCAACCGGTCCATCGCCGCGATCGTCGACAGCCGGTGCGCGATCGCGATCACCGTCTTGCCGCGCATCAGGCCGTCGAGGCTGCGCTGGATCGCGACTTCGACTTCGGAGTCGAGTGCGCTGGTCGCTTCGTCGAGCACGAGGATCGGCGCGTCCTTGAGCATCACGCGCGCGATCGCGACACGCTGCCGCTGGCCGCCCGACAGCTTCACGCCGCGCTCGCCGACTTCAACGTCGTAGCCGCTGCGCCCGTGCCGGTCGCGCAGCCGGTCGATGAAGTCGGACGCTTCCGCGCGCACGGCCGCGTCGTGCATCTCGCGCTCGGTCGCGTCGGGGCGGCCGTACAGGATGTTCTCGCGCATCGTCCGGTGCAGCAGCGACGTATCCTGCGTGACCATCCCGATCGCCGCGCGCAGGCTGTCCTGCGTCACGTGCGCGATGTCCTGCCCGTCGATCCGGATCGCGCCGCCATCCACGTCGTAGAAGCGCAGCAGCAGGTTCACGAGCGTCGACTTGCCGGCGCCCGAGCGGCCGATCAGGCCGATCCGCTCGCCCGGCCGGATCGTCAGGTTCAGCCCGTCGAACACCGCGCGCTCGTTGTCCTCGTGCGCGAAGCTCACGTTGTCGAACACGATGCCGCCGCGTTGCACGGCGAGCGCCTTCGCGTCCGGTGCGTCGACCACGCTGCGCGCCTTCGTCAGCGTGTTGATGCCGTCCTGGACCGTGCCGACGTTCTCGAACAGTTCGGTCATCTCCCACATGATCCAGTGCGAATAGCTCGACAGGCGCAGCGCCATCGCGATCACGGCCGCGACCACGCCCGCGCTCGCCTCGCCGTGCAGCCACAGATAGAGCGCGAGGCCGGTCGAGCCGACCAGCAGCAGCGTCGACAGCAGGTGGTTGACGACCTCGAACGCGCTGACGAGCCGCATCTGCGCATCGCCGGTGACCTTGAACGCCTCCATCGCGCGCCGCGCGTGGTCGGCTTCCCGGCGCGTGTGCGAGAACAACTTCACGGTCGTGATGTTCGAATAGGCGTCGGTGATGCGGCCCGTCATCAGCGCGCGCGCGTCGGCCTGCCGGCTGCCGACCGCACCCAGGCGCGGCACGAAATACGCGCACGCCACGCCGTAGCCGAGCGCCCACAGCGCGAGCGGAATCATCAGGCGCCAGTCGAAGCTCGCCGCGAGCGCAAGGATGCCGATCAGGTACGCGCCGACGCCGATCACGACGTCGACCGACATGAATAGCGCGTCGCGCACGGCGAGCGCGGTCTGCATGATCTTGGTCGTCACGCGGCCCGCAAACTCGTTCGCGTAGAACGACAGGCTCTGGTCGAGCATCAGCCGGTGAAACAGCCAGCGCAGCCGCATCGGGAAGTTGATCGCGAGCACCTGGTGCTTGATCATCGTATGCAGCGCGATCAGCAATGCGCTGCCGGCAAGGATCGCCGCGAAGCCGGCGAGCGTGCCGAAATGCCGGCCGCCGAATTCGGCCGGCGTCGTCGACGACAGCCAGTCGACCACGCGCCCCATCATCGCGAACAGCACGGCTTCGTACGCGGCGGTTGCGGCCGACGTCAGCGCGATCAGCAGGATCCAGCCGCGCGCGCCTTTCGTGCACGCCCAGACGAACGAGAAGAACCCCTTCGGCGGCGTGACGGGATCCTCGAGCGGGAACGTCGGCAGGCGCCGTTCAAACCACGAAAACATTGAACCTTCTCCTTGATGCGGCGCGGGCAGGTGGCCCGGCCGCTCATGCGTGTCTCATGTGGGCCGTGCGTAGGCGACGCATCCGCGTGCGCGCGGATTGCGTCGTTTTCGCATCGTCCGGCGGCAAGTGTCGCATCGATTCGATCCGGCTGCAGGGCGGTTGCCCGCAGTCGCGCACCGCGCCGGCAGCCCGCCCGGCGGCCTTTGTTGATACGATCGCGCGTATCGTCCACGCCGGCGCGACACGCCGCCGGCCCATCGGTCGCGCGTCTGCACGATCGCGCGGCCACGTTCGGGAGAAGCGCTTCATGCTGCAGGCGTTCGCGGTCTTGCTGACCTTCCAGTGTCTTGGGGAAGGGGTGTCCTATCTGTTCGGCCTGCCGGTGCCGGGCCCCGTGATCGGCATGCTGCTGCTGTTCGGCTTCGTGATGCTGCGCCCGCAGGTGGCCGACGCGATCGAGCCGACCGCGCTCGAACTGCTGCGCCACCTGTCGCTGCTGTTCGTGCCGGCCGGCGTCGGCATCATGGTGTCGGCCGACCGCGTGCGAGGCGATGCGCTCGCGGTCGTCGTCGCGCTGGCGGTGAGCACGTCGCTCGCGATCGCCGTGACCGCGCTCGTCACGCGTGCATTGCTGCGCCGCCAGCGGCGCGCGGACGGCACGGCGGAGGGCACGCAATGACGGCCTTCCCGAAACTCGGCGCGATCTGGGTCTACCTCGCCGCGACCCCGCTGCTCGGCCTCACGATCACGTTGATCGCGTACCTGATTGCACAGGCCGTCTATGCACGCGCGCGCTTCAACCCGCTCGCGAACCCGGTGCTGATCGCGGTCGCGCTGATCGTCGTGCTGCTGACGATCACGCACACGCCGTATCCGACGTATTTCGAGGGCGCGCAGTTCGTCCACTTCCTGCTCGGCCCGGCGACCGTCGCGCTGGCGCTGCCGCTGTACCGCCAGTGGTCGAAGCTGCGGCGCGCCGCGGTGCCGCTGCTCGTCGGGCTGCTGGCCGGTTCGCTGACCGCGATCGTGTCGGCGGTCGGCATCGCCGCATTGTTCGGCGCGTCGCACCAGACGATCGCGTCGCTCGCGCCGAAATCCGCGACCACGCCGATCGCGATGGCCGTCGCGCAGGAAATCGGCGGGATTCCGTCGCTGACCGCCGTGCTGGTGATCTCGACCGGGATCTTCGGCGCCGTATGCGCCCGCGCGATCCTGAACGCGCTGCGCATCGAGGAGCCGGCGGTGCGCGGTTTCGCGCTCGGCGTCGCGTCGCACGGGATCGGCACCGCGCGAGCGTTCCAGGTCAGCGAGGAGGCCGGCGCGTTCGCCGGCCTCGGGATGGGGCTGAACGGCGTGCTGACTGCATTCGTCGTGCCGATCCTGCTGCCGGTGCTGTCGCGCTGGATCTGAGCGGCGCCGGGTGCCGGCGGCGCGCGATGCTATCGGTTTCCCTGATGGCACGTGCGTCACGCCGTCTGGCCGGGTGCCTGCCGCGCATGTATCGTTGCCGTTATCAGGAGAATTCAGGAACGGGCACGGACAATTGCGCAGCGATCGGCTAACGTTGCATCGGCGCCGTGGTCGCACGCCGACGTCCGTCGCGTGCGTGCCGGCGTTCGACCCACAACCAACAATCGACAAGGAGATCCGGCCATGACGAAGTCTCGCGTGGTTTCGGTAGCAGTGGCAGTAACGGCGTCGTTCGGTCTGCTGTTGACCGCCGCGCCGGCGGCATATGCGCAGGATCCGGCGTCCGCGCCGACGCAGAAGCAACTCGACAAGGCGCAAAAGAAGGCCGCCCGCAAGGCGGCCCGCGCGCGCCACGCGACGGACCTGAAGGCGATCGGCACGGGCACCGGCTACCGGCTGACCAACGATCAGAGCAATTATCCGCAGAACGCGGTCGAGAAGGCGCCCGCGACGAAGGCGGCGCCCGCTGCTCCGGCCGCGCCGGCATCGGGCCAGTAACGGCCGGCGTTCGCGCGACGGAAAACGGCGCCGGGTCCACCGGCGCCGTGCTTGCTCGTGCGTGTCGCGCAGGCGGCACGCGCCGTGGTCCCGGGCTTTCCGGGACGGACGGCGCCCGCGTTACGACGCGAGCTTCGCGGCGAGTTCCGCGACGTGCTTGCCCTGGTAGCGCGCGATGTCGAGTTCGTTCGCGCTCGGCTGACGGCTGCCGTCCGCGCCCGCGAGCGTGGTCGCACCGTACGGCGTGCCGCCCGTGATTTCGTTCATGTTGACGAGCCCGCTGCACGCGTAGGGAACGCCCACGATCACCATCCCGTGGTGCAGCAGCGTCGAGTGGAACGACGTGATGGTCGTTTCCTGGCCGCCGTGCTGCGTGCCGGTCGACGCGAACACGCTGCCGATCTTGCCGACGAGCGCACCCTTCATCCACAGGCCGCCCGTCTGGTCGAGGAACGTACGCATCTGGCCGGCCATGTTGCCGAAGCGGGTTGGCGTGCCGAAGATGATCGCGTCGTAGCCCGCGAGTTCGTCCACGGTGGCGACGGGTGCGGCCTGGTCGACCTTGATGCCGATCGCCTTCGCCTGGTCGACGGGAATGGTTTCAGGCACGCGCTTGAGCGTGACCTCGACGCCGGGCACCGATTTCGCGCCTTCCGCGACGTGCTGCGCCATCGTTTCGATGTGCCCGTAGGACGAGTAGTAGAGAACGAGTACCTTGGCCATGTTGCGAATCTCCGAATAAGAAGGCCCCGCGTTCAGCGGGGCACGATGTTCCGAACGGGCGTCATGCCCACTCGGCCGTCACTTCGACCGGACGCAAATCGAATACCAGCACTTCGGCATCCTTGCCATCCGTGAACGTCAATACCTGCTCGTCGCGGATACGTGCGCCGTCGCCTTCGCCGAGCGTCACGCCGTTGACCGTCACGCTGCCGCGTGCGACATGCACGTAGGCGAAGCGGTCCGGTGCGAGTTCGAGCGTGGCGCGCTCGTCGCCGTCGAACAGGCCCGCGTAGATCCGCGTGTCCTGGCGGATCTTCAGCGAACCGCCGCTACCGTCGGGCGACACGATCGGCGTGAGCTTGCCGCGCTTGTCGTCCGCCGCGATGTTCGTCTGCTGATAGCGCGGCTCGGCACCCTTCTCGGAAGGCCCGACCCAGATCTGCAGGAAGTGGACGGGCGTCTCGTGCGAGTGGTTGAACTCGCTGTGACGCACGCCGGTACCCGCGCTCATCAACTGGACGTCGCCGGGCACGATCACCGACCCGGTGCCCATCGAATCCTTGTGCTCCAGCGCACCGTCGAGCACGTACGACAGGATTTCCATGTCGCGGTGCGGGTGCGTGCCGAAGCCGCGGCCCGGCGCGACGCGGTCGTCGTTGATGACCAGCAGGTCGGAGAAGCCGACTTGCTTTGGATCGTAGTAATTCGCGAAAGAAAACGTGTGACGGGAGCTGAGCCAGCCATGCTCGGCACGGCCACGTTGGTTTGCTGCACGAGTCTCGATCATGATTTTTTCCTGGATCTCGCCGGACCTCGGAAGTGGGTCCGGCTGTTCGTTGAGATGAATCTTAGGTCAATCGATTTGACAAATAAATGGCTGTAGAGATAATGACTGTCACTCTGAGGTGGACAATATGGAACTCAACGACCTGAGGATCTTCGTCGCGACCGTCGATGCGGGCAGCTTCACGGCGGCGGCCGACCAACTGATGCTGTCCAAGCAGTTCGTGAGCCGGCGCACGATGGCGCTCGAGGCAGCGCTCGGCGTGCGTTTGCTGCATCGCAATACGCGCAATCTCGCGGTCACGGAATCGGGGCACGAGTTCTATGCGCGTGCGCAGCGGATCCTGGCCGAGGTCGCCGACGCCGAGCAGGCGATGTCGGTGCGCAGCACCGAGCTGCACGGCTCGCTGAAGATCAGCGCGCCGCTGTCGTTCGGCATCACGCATGTGTCGCCGCTGATCGCCGAATTCCTGTCCGCGCATCCGGCCGTGCGGCTCAACGTCGACCTGACCGACCGGCGTGTCGACCTGATCGGCGAGGGCTTCGATCTCGTGCTGCGGATCGGCACGCTCGAGGATTCGACGCTGATCGCGCGGCAGCTCGGCGCGTGGGAGATGATCGCGTGCGCGAGCCCCGCTTACCTGAAGCGCCACGGCACGCCGGCGACGCCGGCCGACCTCGCCGGCCACACGTGCCTGATGTATGGGCGCGAGCGGCGCGTCGGCTGGGAGTTCCGGGTCGACGGCGCGGCGCGCACGTTCGACGTGCAGGGGCCGCTCGTCGCGAACAACGGCGAAGTCGTGCGCGACGCGGCGATCGCGGGGCTCGGCATCGCGCTGCTGCCGCATTTCATCGTCGGCGCGGCGCTCGACAGCGGCGCGCTCGTGCCGGTGCTCGACGCGTATGCGCCGTCGCCGATCACGCTGAATGCGGTGTTTCCGCAGCACCGGGAAGGGTTCGTCACGCTGCGCACGTTCATCGGGTTTCTGGCGGAGCGGTTGGGCGAGCGGGGGTAGCGGGTGGGGCGAGCGTGGGGGTGCTGAGCGGACCGCACTGGAAAGGTTGCTTCTTGTCCGTGACGAGCAACTTGCTGCAGTCCCGGTCCATCGCTACCTCGAGGCACTGGAGCAAGTGCAGCGGGCCAGCAAACCGGACTTCAGTTTGCCCGTCGCATCAGAATGACAGATGGGCCGTGTCTGTCCCAACTGAGTGGGAGAATGCTGCGTATGCGGTGGCTAGCGCGACCGACGATTGGTGCGCGGATGTTCGACATTGAATTAGAGCCACGACTACGTAGGGCAATACGGCGGAATGAAGGGGAACATAGTAAGGGCTATGTTCCCCTTCATTTCGGGACATAGACGACGCCCGCGCGGGCGCGGCACCCTGTCCGCAGGGTATCGAGCGCCCCCGCCGCCGCGATCGAAAACGCTGCCGCCACCGTCTCGGCGCCCCTGTATTTCTGGCGCGGGCGACGACGTGCCGGTGGGTGGGTTCATTGGGGGGTATTCGTTCTTTTCGTGCAAATTCTGGCGGTCAGTCGCCGCAATCCCTTATCCCGCAAGGCTCCGCGCCCCTGCGACATCTTTTCAAAACACGATTTTGCGAACAGTTGATCAGAAGGGCATTTCTGGTCCAAAGCGCCAGAATTTGCACGAATGGTACGAATACCCCGAAAATCAACAGTGCATTCGGGCCTTTTTGAAACGGTCTTCCGGGCCTGTTTTACAACGATCACCACACTGCGCCTCCGCGGCTCAGGATTGAAATCCAGCCTTGGCCAGTCCTTCGATCAAAAGGTTGAGATCATCTTGCCGCACAATCGGTATCACGTCGGTCAGATTGCCCAGACGCAAGGCCGGCGCGAGTGCATGCAGGCGTTTGGCAGCTCGCCTGGCTTCCTCTAGTTTTCCCAGCCACGCCAGACTGGACGCGAGCACGGCTTGCGCGACAAAGAAGCTCGGCAAATCCCGCGAAGCTTTCTCGGCATATGAGGCGGCCTCGGCATGCTTGCCGAGAAACAGGTGCGCGGCAGCCAACCCGAAATGAATCCGGTAGAGTTCGGGATCCACCGGACTCAGATCCATCGCGCGAGTGAATTGTTCGACCGCCCGCGTGGATTCGCCATGCCACAAGCGGCAGAATGCGCCGAGAAACCACGCCGACGCGAGATTGGGATTCAGTTCCAGCGCCCGGTCCAGCAGCTCGATGCCCTCGGGCAGATCACCCGCAAGATGGGCCAATGCATGTCCGCTTCGGGCCAAAGCGACGGCGTCGTATTTACCCAACCTCACCGCACGGTGCGCCAGCCTCGTGCCCTCGAGCATTTCCTTTGGGTGGTCGCTCATCCAACCGTTGATCTTGCGCCAGCAGTGACACCAGGCCGCCATTGCATAGGCCGACGAGAAATCCGCGTCGCAGTCGAATGCACGATGGAATAGTGGAAGAGCCTCGTCGATCGCTTCGCGCGTGCCCAGATGAAGTTGGGCCATGCCGCGCAAATAATAGTCGTATGCGTCGAGGCTGCCAGTCGGCTTGTGTCGGGCACGTGCGATTTCCGCCTGCTCCAGCTGAGGCGCAATGGCACCGACCACGCTGTCGGCAATCCGGTCCTGGAACTCAAAGAGGCTACCAAGGACACCTTCGAAACGATCGGCCCAGTGAGTGGCGCCACTGGACGCGTTGACCAAACGGCCGGTAATGCGCACCCTGCCTTGCGCCTGCCGCCAACTGCCCTCCAGCACGTATCGCACGCCAAGTTCGCGTCCGATCTGCTTCACATCAACATCGCGATTCTTGTAGGTGAAGCTTGAATTCCTGGCCACGACGAACAGCCAGCGGTAGCGTGATAGCGCGATGATCACGTCTTCGATCACGCCGTCGGCCAAATAATCCTGGTTCGGGTCGCCGCTCAAATTGACGAAGGGCAAGATTGCAATGGAAGGCTTGCCGGATAGCGCGGTGTCGGGCGACGTCGAATCGGACGGCGTGGCAGTTCGTTCGACGATGCAAGGAGGAATGTCCTGTCCGGCGAGATCGGCAACGAACCGGAACCCCCTGCGCGCGACGGTTTTGATAATGCGCTGTTGCTGGCCGTCGTCGCCAACCGCGGTACGTGCGGCATTGACGTGGCTGGCCACGGTCGACTCGGAAATCGTCCGTCCACCCCACACTGCGTCGATCAACTCGTCTCGGCTGACGACACGGTCGTGATGGCTCGCAAGGTATACCAGCAGGTCGAACGTCTTCGGTGTCGTCGCCACCGGCTGGGAAGCGCGACGCAGGTCGCGGCGCTCCAGATCCAGCACGCAGTCGGCAAAAACCCATTGCATTCGAGTCTCCAAGATGCGGAAGGGAAGCTTCCAGCCAAAGGGAATCCGGAGCTTCGGGATCGATCAAGAAATTTTGGACGGAAATACAAGATACAGGCAAAGCGATGCGCGCAGCCGAAAATGATACTGCTCCCACCAGCCTGACGGCAGAAGCAACGCAGCTCGAACCAGAGGGGAGCGGGTGATGAAGGTAGTCGTTATCGGTGGCAGCGGACTGATCGGATCGAACGTGGCGAAGCGGCTCTCCAGTGATGGCCACGAGGTCGTGGCTGCTTCTCCAAGCACCGGCGTGAATCTGATCACCGGCAACGGGTTGGCCAAGGCGCTCGAAGGAGCACAGGTCGTTGTCGATGTCGCAAATGCGCCGTCTTTCGACGACATCGAGGTGATGGAATTTTTTGACACGGCCGGTCGCAATCTGCTGGCCGCGGAACAGACCGCTGGCGTCGAGCACCATCTGGCACTCGCCGTCGTGGGGACCGAACGCCTTCAGCGCAGCGGCTACTTTCGTGCAAAGGCAGTGCAGGAAGCATTGGTCAAGTCGTCGCCGATACCGTACACGTTGTTGCGTGCAACCCAGTTCTTCGAATTCGTCGGCAGTATTGTCGACGCAGGTGTCCACGGAGACGAGGTGCGTCTTTCGCCTGCGCTGATCCAGCCGGTCGCGGCTGACGACGTCTCCGCAGTCCTGGCCGATCTGGCGGCCGGGATGCCATTGAACGACACCATCGAAGTCGCCGGTCAGGACCGCTTCCCGCTTGATGACCTGGGGCGCAAGTATTTGGCCGCGAACAAGGATTCACGCACCGTGATCGCCGATGTCAGGGCCCGCTATTTTGGATGCGAACTGGACGATCGCACATTGGTCGCCAGCGACGGGTACCGTGTCGGCCCGACGCGGTTTCAAAACTGGCTGAGTCGCTCCGTTGCGCAAGGTTGAGTATCCAGTGCAATTTTCCCTGCCATCCTGACATTGAATTGCTTCACCGTGACGTTGCGTCCGTTCCCGGTGTCGCGCTGGAAAATCCGATGAATCGAGCTATGAAACAGGAGGCGAGATGAGTTCATGGTCTCGTTCGACTTCGGCCTGGAACCTGCATGATCGAATGGAAACCGGCGGCTTACGTCGTCGACGATGACGAATCGCTTCGTCTGTCGCGCGAGGGGCTGCTGCGATCGAGCGGGCTGAGTGTGCTGACATTCAAATCGACGCAGGACGTTCTCGCCTTTCCGAAGCACGACGCGTCAACGCATACGTACCTGTCCAGCGTGATTGCATGACCCGTGCTCGAGCACCTATACAAACGTGTTGCGCATCGCAAATCTCGGCATTCTGTTTCGCCGATTGGCAACTGGTCACGACGACAGCGTTTCCGCGATATCACTGGCATCAGGATGGCTGCCTCTGTTCGACAGGCGTGCACTGGATCGTCGTCCGGAATAGATTGGTAATACCTTGAAACAGTCTTGGAGTCGTTCAATGGATCAACTGAATACATCGCAACGTGGCTTTCGTGTTGGCTCGCCGAATCACGCCGACTCCCTGTCAAACTGTTTTTCGGCCAACTATGTCAGCATCGTCGTATTCATGGCGGTCGCTACCGAAGGGAGTTTTTCCAAGGCAGCCGAGCGTCTTGGCGTCGGTCGTTCGACTGTCTCGCGCAAGGTGCAGCGGCTCGAAAAGCAACTGAGCACGCGCCTGTTTCTCAGAACGACGAGAACCACGAGATTGACGCGCGAAGGTGAGCGGTTCTTCGAGAACTGCAACTTGGGCGTGACCTATATCGTTGGGGCTGTGAACGAGATACTGGATCTTCGCCATGGTTCGCCTCGCGGTTTGCTTCGCGTGTCTGCGACCTCCGGATTCGGGCGCAATGTAGTTGCGCCGTTATTGTCCAAATTCTCGGAGATTTACCCCGATATCTCGGTCGAGTTGCTGCTCGACGACAAACCGGTGGATTTCGCGGCGGGACAAATCGATGTCGCGTTTCGCGACGGTCATCTTGAGGATTCCAGCATCATCGCGAAGCGGTTGATTCCGATGCAGATGATCGTTTGTGCATCGCGTGCGTATGCCGAAAGGCGCGGGCTGCCTTCCGTGCCGGACGAGCTTGCGCAACACGACTGCATCAACATGAGATTTTCTACCGGGCGTGTCCTGGAGTGGGAGTTCGCGATGGACGGTCAGATACGCAGGTATCTGCCGACCTCAAAGCTGACATTCAACGATGCGGATCTGATCCGTCAGGCTGTCCTTGACGGTCGCGGCATCGCACAGCTCCCGGCTCATCAGATCTGGGGTTACATCCGGCGCGGCGAACTCGTCATGCTACTGACGCAGCACGCGTTGAAAGATCGCAGCCACTACATCTGCTACCTGTGCCGGGAACACTTGCCGGCGCGCGTTCGCGTGTTCGTCGATTTCATGACCGAACAGATTCGAGCGCTCGATTTGAATGATCTCGACCGGTTCGAGGCAGGCGAGGTCGGAAATGCCGTCGCGATGCTACCTGCATGAAAGTGACGACGGTAACCGACTCGAAAACTCACTGGACAATGGCGAGCGTGTCTTTTGGCGAGAACTGTCCGCGCTGGCAGCATGGGGCTGTTGATTTGTCGCTCGATCATAGCGCGCACGGCGGTCGATTGTGGGCAGGCAAGAATGCCTCGCGCGGAGCGGTTGTCCAGTTTACCGTGCCTGCCGCTCCTCCCGCGGCCGTTTCAGCGCGACTGTCGCCATCGCGATCCCCTGGTTTGCGTGTCGCCAATTGTTGCCATCAAGGCAACACGGTGAACGCGTTGCCGGCGCTATTAACGTTCGGATTCCAAATCTACAATTTGTCTCAGCGCTGGTTTTACAAGCCTTGTCTCATGTTACGCCACACCGTATCTGCCACGACGAAGCCGGCGTCCAGGTCGCGGAAGCTCAGTCTTTCGTTGGCTTTGTAGTGTTCCAATTGAAGGCAATGTCATGTCCAGGAAAATTCTGATTGCGGGTGCCGGCTTTGCCGGAGTGTGGGGCACACTGGCTGCAGCTCGCGTGCTTGACGAAGCAGGCGTGACGAGCGGTGACGCGTCCGCACGATTCGGCGCCGACGGGTAAATCCATTGCGTATCGATCATCCGCTTGAGCGCCTTGCCTTCGGCGTGCGTCAGTTTGATCTGCCGATCCCGGCCTTCCGAATAGCTGACGCCCCACTCGCCGAGATCGGTTCTGGCTGCCGGCAACCCTCAGATTTCGTGCGGCTAGATCGTTCCAGCCGCCTGCAGAAAAACGCTCTCCTTTTCAACGGAGCACACCATGAGATTCAACTTCTTTCCGCGATCGATCATCTGCTCTGCAATGCTCTTGTCGATCGTGCCGACAATCGCTGTCGCGGGAGCGTTCTCCGTCAAAGTCGATGGCTTGAACCATGGCCGGTTCGTGAACGAACAGGTCTACGGCGGATTTGGCTGCCACGGCGACAACGTCTCACCACGCATTTCGTGGTCCCATCTTCCTCACGGAACGAAGAGCGTCGTCGTGACCATTCACGACCCCGACGCCCCCACAGGCGGGCTTGGCTGGACGCATTGGGAGGTCGTCAATATTCCGCCGTCGGAAGCGTCGATCGAAAAGGGCGCCTCCGGCAATCCGGAGCGGATGCCTGCGGGGGCCATCGAAACGCTGACCGACTTCGGGGCGGCGAGATACGGCGGCCCTTGCCCGCCTCAGGGAGAGTCGCACCGCTACGTCGTGACAGCATCGGCGCTCGCTGTTCCAAGTATCGACGTGAACGCCACATCAAGCCCGGCCCTCGTCGCATATCAGATGCACGGGAAAGTGATAGCACGGGCACGCTACGTTGCGAAGTATCACCGAGCGGCTGAGTGAGCGTCCTGGCGGGAAGTTAGCGCAACGACATCCCGCCGTCGACTTTCAGGTTCACGCCGTTGACGAAGCTACCTTCGCTGCTGACGAGAAACAGTGCGGCGCGAGCCAGTTCTTCGGGGTGACCGAAACGACCGAGCGGGATGCTGTCGGCGACAGCCGCCTCGAATGCCGGTCGGTCAGCCGATTCGATACCGAGCTTGGAAAGAATGGGCGTGTCGGTGGGACCGGGACTGATTACGTTGACCCGGATGCCGCGTGCATTGAATTCGAGCGCCCAGCTGCGGGCAAACGCTTCGATGGCGGCCTTCGTTCCCGCATAAACCGCATGTCCTTCGAATACTTTGGAACTGGCGATCGAACTCGTCAACAGGATCGCGCCGCCGTCGCGCAGGTGGGGCGAGATCTTTTGAACGCCGAAGAACACTGCTTTGGTATTGGTGGCGAAATGATCGTCATACGACTCGACGCCAACCTGGCTTGACGATGCAATCGTATTGACGCCGGCATTCGCTACGTATATGTCGGCGCCGCCGAACCGCTCGGCAACCAGGGTTGCTACGCGATCGTGCGTTTGAAGATCGGCGAGATCGCCTGTCAGCCCCGTCGCGCGATTTCCAAGTTCCGCCGCGGCTGCGTTCACGGCATCGAAGCGACGACCCACGATCACGACATTCGCGCCTTCCTCCACAAACAGCCTTGCCGTGGCATACCCGATTCCACTGTTGCCACCCGTAATAACTGCAACCTTATTCGCGAGTCGATTCATTGAAATCTCCGTTGTTTCCCGCCGATCCGGCGTACGGCGTCAATATAGTCCGAGGACTTCGAGCGCTGTAGTCATGCAACGGAACTATCAATTTTTCCGAAGAGTCACAAATGTCATTCGAGAAATTCAGCGGTCTTCCTGCGTTCGTGAGGTCGGTCGAGGCAGGTTCGTTCACGGCTGCAGCACGGTCGCTTGAAACGACACCGTCTGCCGTGTCGAGGAGCGTCGCAAGGTTGGAGAAGCGGCTCGGCGTAACGCTGTTTCAGCGCTCGACGCGGGCGTTTGTCCTGACGGGGGAAGGGCAAACGTACTATGAACGCGTTGCGCCGCTCATGCGAGGTCTCGAGGATGCGAGCGATGTTCTGGCGATACCTGCAAGAGCAGCCGGAAAGCTGCGCGTGAGCCTTCCAGTCGATCTGGGGCGGACCTTGCTCGAGCCGATCACACGGGAATTGATGGGCAGCAACCCCGAACTGTCGCTCGAAGTCAATATCAGCGATCGCCACGTCGATGTGATCCGTGAGGGCTTCGATATCGCCATAAGAGCCGGGCGCGCCGTCGATAGCAGACTGTACGCGCACACGCTGGTGAGTCTGCCGCTGGTGCTCGTGGCTTCTCCGAGCTATCTGCGCAAGCATGGTATGCCCAAACGACAAGACGATCTCGTTGCTCATCTCCATGTGCGCTACAAACTCGACGGACGCGTCGTCCCGATCATTTTCGCCGACGGAACCACTATACCCATCGATGGCGTATTCGATGCCGACAATGGTGATGCGATGAGAGTAGCTGCATTGAACGGGCTGGGTATCGCTCAGATTCTGAGAACAGCAGTACAGCATGATCTCGATTCCGACCGGTTGACGGAAGTGCTGCCTGACGTGAAGTTAAGTGCGGTGCCAGTCATTGCGCTGCACGCATTCGGAAAACGCTTGCCCGCCCGCGCGAGAATATTCATCGATTTCGTCTCGCAACAGCTCGCTCAACCCAGACAGAGCGATAAGGATCATGGGCCTACATGAATGAGACGCTCAAATTGGCCTACGGGACGAGCGCATATTCCAACGCGCGGATTGGTGCCGTTTGAACAACACCGTGAGCGCTTCTGGGCAGCTACCGCCAGGTTAATGGCCGTCCTACGATTCTCGCCATATCGAGCAGACGTGATCACGAACCCAGTCTCCTCGTTAGCACGTACTCGCGTCTGAAATTCGCTAACGGCGCGGCGGGTCCGGTCCGTCTGGCCATTCGCTCGGCCAGCATGACGATTTCTTCCACAACAGGAGCATATTGTATGAAGCCTGATTTTTACCTGTCTCCCGACGACGCTAGCCGTCGAGACCTGATGCTGGGCGGTGTCCTGGCAACCGTCGCTGCCGTTGTGCCTACTGTTGCGGGCGCAACCACGGGTCGCCTGTCGAAGTCCGCTGCGGTTTCCGGCGCGGGGAGAAATCAATCTGCGGACAGGATCGTCACCAAGGACGGCGTGGACATTTTCTACAAGGACTGGGGACCGAAGGACGCCCCGGTAGTCACGCTCAGTCACGGCTGGCCCCTTAGCTCAGATAGTTGGGATAACCAGGCATTTTTCCTTGCGTCGAATGGCTTCCGGGTGATCGCTCATGACCGACGTGGGCACGGGAGATCAAGCCAGCCTTGGGACGGCAACGATATGGACCACTACGCCGACGACATGGCTGCCGTCATTGACCACCTGAACCTCAAAAACGTGACGGCGATCGGTTTTTCGACCGGAGGGGGCGAAGTCACGCGGTATATCGGCCGCCATGGCGGCGCGCGTGTGACCAAAGTCGGCCTGATTTCGGCCGTTCCGCCGTTGATGCTCAAGACTCCTGCCAATCCGCAAGGGGTACCGATGGAGGTTTTTGATGCTATCCGTTCGGGAATGGTTGCTGACCGGTCGCAGTTGTTCCGCGAGATTGCCAGCGGCCCGTTCTATGGTTTCAATCGTCCCGGCGCCAAGGTGTCTCAAGGGATGATTGACTCGTGGTGGAGCCAGGGAATGATGGGGGGCTTCAAGAATACTTACGATTCAGTGCGTGCATTCTCGGAAACGGATTTTTCTTCGGATCTGAGCAAGTTCGACATGCCAACGTTGATTGTGCACGGGGACGACGATCAAGTCGTGCCGGTCGACGTCGGAGGGCGCGCCACGAAGAAACTTGTTCCGCACGCCATTCTGAAGATTTACAGGGGGGCACCGCACGGTTTGACCGAAACACATAAGGCTCAGCTTAACCAGGATCTTCTTGCGTTCCTGCGTAGTTGAGTAGCGGCGACTTCGAAGCACAAGGAGATGGGGTCTGGCACGCTCGGGCGAGTGGCGGCGCTTCAAGGAACCGGGATCAGTCACCGTCATTTATCGACGAGACGCCCGGCAACGTCAGAATGAACGTGCAGCCTTCACCCGGACGATGCAGACCTCGTCCCCGATGTTCACGTCGAGCCGGATGACGCGCGCTCGAGCCGGTGCCCACGGTTCGTCAATCGCATCGAGTGCCGCGCTGCCGATATCCGTTTCCCCAGTGACCAGGTCGGCGTTTGGCCCAATGTCCGTCCCGGTCTTAGTTGGAAAATTCCGGCTGGAACACCTGCGCCGTTCTCGGGCCATGCGTCGCTTGCGTCAACACACACTGAAGACCGAGGACCGCACGAATATCCGCGATGTCATATCAATCAGTGAACGCCCAGGCACAGCCGAGGATCGAGTAATACCCGGGTACTGGGAAGGCAATCTGCTGTTCGGCAACGCCAACAGTCGGATTGCCGCACTCGTCGAACGCCAGACCCGGTTCGTGATGTTGGTAAAGATTGCCAGCAAGGACTCTGAGGCTGCCGTCAATGCCCTGATAAGACATGCCGGCAAGCTTCCACACGAATTGTATAAATCGCTGACGTGGGATCGGGGCACGGAGATGGCTGGCCACAGGCGCTTCACTGTCGCGACGGACATCAAGGTCTACTTCTGCGATCCCCAGCATCCCTGGCAACGCGGCACGAACGAAAACACGAACGGGCTTCTCAGACAGTACCTCCCCAAAGGAACCGACCTCTCTGCCTACTTGCAAGCCAAGCTCAACGCCATTGCCCGACGGCTCAACGAACGTCCACGCAAGACATTAAATTTCGATACACCGGCTGAACGATTCCAACAAGCTGTTGCATCGACCGGTTGAATCCACCACGCGTTTGTTACGTGACAATTGTCCACTCAATCGCGACAGCCAATCTTGTTTCGACGGATTGATGATTTCCGGTGAGACAGTAGACTGCACCCGTGCTTCGCCAGAACCGCTCCGCAGCGCGCCACGACGGCGCGACGGGACGGATTCCTCGGCAGCGGGCCGGCCGGCCCGCCGTTCGATCGTGCGAGGAGGGTTCGTTGCCGATCCGTGGGTTCGCCGTTGCGGCGGCCATCGGCACCGAATGCGTCAAACCGTCAATTCAAGGTGATTGCTATGCGTTACGTTTCGCTGGAGTCGAAGAAGGACGAGCTGCTGCTGGCGGCTCGCGTGCTGATGATGATCCTGTTCGTGCTGTTCGGCTGGCAGAAGCTGAACGGCTTCTCGGGCACGGTCGCGTACATGGCGTCGACGGGCGCGCCGTCGCCCGAGCTGTCGGCGGTGATCGCGGTGGCGGTCGAGCTGGTCGGCGGCGCGCTGATCGCGGTCGGGTTCTACACGCGTCCGCTTGCGCTGGTGTTCGCGGTCTACACGCTCGCGACCGCGTTGATCGGGCATCGCTACTGGGCGCTGCAAGGCATGGACCAGTACCTCGCGATGATCAACTTCTACAAGAACATCAGCATCATCGGCGGGCTGCTGTTGCTCGCGGTGAGCGGGCCGGGGCGCTATTCGTTCGACCGGAAGTAAGCGGACGCGAGGCTTCGTGCCGCACGACAGGCCCGGTGCGCCCAATCGCGCATCGGGCCTTGTTTTCATCACGCGCACGTCGTCGACATGTGATCGAAATCGACATCGGTTGCGTGTTCTCGTATAGATTGGGGGCCCTCATTCCCTTTCATCGTTGGCCACCGTGTCGCATCCGACCATCCTTCTCATCGGCGCGTCCGGCCTGCTCGGCCGTGCGGTTGCCGCATCGCTGTCCCGCGAATCGTCGCTGACGCCGATCGGAACGATCCGTAACCCGGACACCGCGGGCGCCCGGCGCCTCGCGTTGCCGCCGGAAAACGTCGCCCGAATCGACGCGCTCGATCAGCCGGCGCTCGAACACCTCTTCGCAACTCTCCGACCGGCCGCCGTGATCATCTGCGCCGCCGAACGCCGCCCGGACGTCTGCGAACGCGACCCCGCCGCCGCGCGCGCGATCAACGTCGACGCACCGGCCCGCATCGGCGCGCTCGCGGCGCGCTACGGCGCGTGGACGCTCGGCATCTCCACCGACTACGTGTTCGACGGCAAGGCCGCGCCGTACCGCGAAGACGCCGCGCCAAACCCGCTGAACATCTACGGCCGCACCAAGCTGGAAGGCGAGGCCGCGTTGCTCGCCGCATCGCCGCTTGCCTGCGTGCTGCGGCTGCCGTTGCTCTACGGGCCGATCGTCGACTGGCGCGAGTCGGCCGTCACGAGCCTCGTGCCGGCGATCGTCGCGTCCGCGCGTCCGGGTGCGAATGCGGTCGGGATGGACGCATGGGCGATCCGCTATCCGACCTACACGCCCGACGTCGCGGCGGTCATTCGCGACTTGACGCTGCGCCATCTCGCGGGCTCGACCGTCACGGGCATCCGTCACTGGTCGGGCGAGGAGCCGATGACGAAGTACGACATCGCGCAACGGATCGCGACCGCGCTCGGCGTCGATGCGGCGCTTGCACGGATCGACACGCCGGCCGACGCGACGCCGCGTCCGTACGATTGCCACCTGGATGCGTCGCGCGTGCGCGCCCTCGGGATCGATCATGCGACGCCGTTCGCGACCGGGCTGCAAGCCGTGCTGCGCGACGCGCCGCCGCTGCCGTAAGCGCGTCGAACCGTGATGCCGCGACGCGTGGCAGCGGTCATCGCAGGTGCACGACAAGACGCCACGCCACGCCGCGCAACATTCCCGCTCGGCGGGGAACGTCGAGGCTGAGGGGCGGTGCGTCGGGTTCGCCGATGGCTTGACGCATTCGAACAATCAAAAGAGCAGAGAGCGCCCATCGCGCTACGTCTTCGTATCGGATTCAATCGCGTGCATGAGCTCGTGCATGCCCGTTCCCGGCCAGGCTGCCTTCTGGCCGCGTTGCCGGGAGACGTGAAACGTTACGTTATCCATATCGATGCTGGAACGTTGCACGCGCCACGCACCGGCATGCTCGCCGCCAGCGCGGTCGTCAGGCGCGTGGCAAAGGCCGTCATGCGATGCAACACGACGAGCTCGCGCGCGCCGGCCGGCACTGTCGATCGATCGTCGACTGCCGTCAATTTTGCCGATAGAACCCGGTCCTCTCCTCCGCGCACTTTCGAGGAGGCCGCGGAAATCGGAAAATTCACCCGATTTTCCCGCTTGCGCCGCCATACGCCCTCATCCTTGCTTGCCGCAACGCATCAGCACGAGCCGACCTATTACTTGCCACTACGAAATTAATCGCGCGATGGTTTCCGATATCACGCAATTTGACCTTGCGATTATTTCGCGACGGGTGATATAACCTCGTTCACGCACCGATTTGCAGCAATTACGTCATCAATAAATTGCGAGCGGAAAATGAAAAGAAATGCGTGGAACCTGAGGGTGGGTGGAATGGCGATCCTGACCGGCGCGATGCCGGTGGGTGTCCATGCGGCATGTTCGGCTACCGCGCCGGGCACCGGAACGACGGTCACGTGTTCCGGCGCCAATGTCCCGTCGGTCGTGGCCGCTGCCGGCAGCACCAACGTGACGATCAATCTCGATTCGACCGCGACCGGCAGCTATGTGCTCACGTCCACGCCGACGCCGTTTTCCGTCGACACGTCGAGCGCGATCACCAACAACGGCATTCTGTCGATGTCCGGCAACGGCACGGGCGTCGCGAATCGCGGCGCCGTGCTGCTCGGCGTGAACAACGGCAATACGCTCACCAATGCCGCGACCGGCGTGGTTTCGACGACGGGCGCCTACAACGACGGGATGGCCGCGAACGGCAACAACAACACGCTCGTCAACAACGGCACGATCACGACGACCGGCAACAATGCTTACGGGATGACCGCCGCGTGGGGGCAAAGCAATCCCGGCGCGTCGGGCAACCAGATCGTCAACACCGGCACCGTGACGACGTCGGGCAACAACGCGCGCGCCGCATCGCTGCTCGGCGGCAACGGCACGATCACCAACAGCGGCACGCTGACGTCGAACGGCCGCGATGCGCCGGCCGTCTACATGCAAGGCAACAACGACACCCTCGTCAACAGCGGCACGATCCAGACGACCGGCACCGCGACGAGCGGTGGCAGCGTCGATGCGGTCGTGTCGAACACGCTGGGCAGCTCCTTCACCGCGACGATCACGAACCAGGCCGGCGGCAGAATCATCAGCAACAACGGCGTCGGCGTGCGCTCGACCAACGGCGCGACGACGATCACGAACGCCGGGTTGATCCAGGGTGGCGGCGGTACGGCGATCCAGGGCGGTAACGGCAACGTCACGCTGATCCTGCAGACGGGCTCGCAGATCGTCGGCGTGGCCAACGGCGGCGCGGGCACCAACACGGTGACGCTGCAGGGTACGGGCACCGCGTCGAATGCATTCACGAACTTCCAGAGCCTGACGATGGCCGGCGCCGACTGGACATGGGCCGGCACCGGCACGTTCTCGACGGCGCTCGTGCAGAGCGGCACGTTGAATCTCACGGGCACGCTCGGCACGACGACGGCATCGGTCGTCGCGACCGTGAATGCGGGCGCGACGCTGCAGGCGAATGCGTCGAACCTGCCGTTGTCGGTCACGGACAACGGGCTCGTGCGTTTTCAGCAGGATGGTGCCGGCACGTACACGGGCACGATCGGCGGCGCCGGTGCGGTCGAGAAAACCGGCGCGGGCACGCTGACGGTCGCGCCAGCCGCACCCGGCGGCAACACCTATGCGGGCGGCACGACGATCACACAGGGCACGCTGTCGGTCGCGGCAGACAATGCGCTCGGCGCGTCGTCGGGCGCACTGACGTTCAATGGCGGCACGCTGCAACTCGGCAGCGCATTCGATCTTGCGTCGAGCCGCGCGGTGTCGATCACGTCCAACAACGGCACGATCGACACGCAAGGGTTCAACACGACGATGACGCAAGGCATCACCGGCGCGGGCGCGCTGACGAAGCTCGGCAGCGGCACGCTGACGCTGAACGGTGCGAACGGTTATGCGGGCGGCACGAACGTCGACGCCGGCACGCTGGTCGTCGGTGACGGCACGAGCGCGTCGGCCGCGCTGGGCGGCGGCGGGCCGGTGATGATCGCGTCCGGCGCGACGCTCGGCGGGTACGGCAGCGTGACCGGCAACGTGACGAACGACGGCACGATTTCGGTCGCGAATGCGCTCGCGAGCCTGGCGAGCGGGGCGACCGGCAATTTCCAGATCAACGGCAACCTGACGAACGCGGGCGTCGTGCAACTCGGCGGCAGCGGCGTGGGCAACACGCTGACGGTGGCAGGCAACTACGTCGGCCAGAACGCGACGATCGCACTGAACACGACGCTCGCCGGCGACGGCGCGCCGTCGGACCGGTTGATCGTCAGCGGCGGCACCGCGAGCGGCACGAGCACGCTGAAGGTGACGAACGTCGGCGGTGCGGGCGCGCAGACCGTGGCCGACGGCATCCAGGTCGTGCAGGCCGCGAACGGAGCGACGACGACCGCCGGTGCGTTCACGCTGTCGGGCGGCTCCATCAGCGCCGGCGCATTCACGTACTTCCTCGCGAAGGGCGGTGCGGCGAATGGCAACGACTGGTATCTGCGCAACACGATACCGCCGAAGCCGCAGCCGCCGATCGCGCAGCCGGGACAACCGACGCCGCCCCCGGTGTCGGTCACGCCGGCCGAAGGGACACCTGAATCGATCGTCGAAGCAATCGCCGACGCGGGGACGGGCGGCAGTCCGGCTCCGATCTATCGTCCGGAAGTGCCGCTGTACGCGGAGGCATCGGCTGTCGCGCGCCAGCTCGGACTGCTGCAGATCGATACGTTTCATGATCGTCAGGGCGAGCAGGGCTTGCTGTCGGAGAATGGTCCGATGCCCGCATCATGGGCGCGGGTATGGGGCGGCAACAGCAACATCGCGCAGAAGGGCGACGTGGCGCCGTCGTTCGACGGCACGGTGTGGGGGATGCAGGTCGGGCAGGACCTGTATGCGGATACGACCGCCGGCGGCCACCGCAATCACTACGGCTTCCTGCTCGGCTTCTCGCGCGCGGTGGGTGACGTGAACGGTTTCGCGCTCGCGCAGCCCGATCTCGGCGTCGGCACGTTGCAGATCAATTCCTACAACCTCGGCGGCTACTGGACCCACATCGGCCCGGGCGGCTGGTACACGGATGCCGTCGCGATGGGCAGCGCGCTGACGATGCGCACGCATTCCAACGGCAACGTGAGCGGATCGACAGACGGCAATGCGTTCACCGGATCGGTCGAGGCAGGCTTCCCGGTCGCGCTCGGCCACGGACTGACGCTCGAACCGCAGGCGCAATTCGTGTGGCAATGGCTGTCGCTGGGCAAGTTCAACGACGGCGTGTCGGACGTCACCTGGAACAACGGCAACACGTTCCTCGGCCGATTAGGCGCGCGGCTGCAATATGCGTTCGATTCGAACGGCGTGAGCTGGAAGCCGTATCTGCGCGTGAACGTGCTGCGCTCGTTCGGTAGCGACGACAAGACGACGTTCGGCGGCGCGACGACGATCGGCACGCAGGTCGGGCAGACGGCCGGGCAAATCGGCGCGGGGCTCGTCGCGCAGTTGACGAAGCGCGGCAGCGTGTATGCGACGGTCAGCTACCTGACGAACCTCGGCGGCGAGCACCAGCGCACGATTACCGGGAATGCGGGTATGCGCTGGGCGTGGTAGTGAACGCAAGTGCGCCGGTCGGCTTCGGAGCGGACGCTCGGCGCTCGCATATGGCAGCGTTTTGTTTCAACACCCGCTTACTCTGTCGTGGCCGCGCCCACCGGCCACCGCCAAACGCCCACACCGAAGTCGACGGCACAAGGAAGGTGTGCGGCAAGCGGTGAAGAGTGTTGACCGACTCACTCCGACATGAATAGGGCTTCACCGATGCCGCACCCTTGAAGCTTAACGACGCCGCGTGCCGCCGCCTATCGGACTGGGCTGATTCTGCATGGCCGCATCCGCGCGGGAGGGCGGATGGCCATGTGGGTTGACGTGCGGGTCCCGGCCGGCGTTACGCTGATTCGTATCGGCTTTCTGGTCGGCGTCGTGCTGAGCGCGCATCATCCAGGACGAAGCAAGGCGCGGCGCCATGTGCGCCGTGTTTTTCATTGGATTCGCCGGGCGACGCCGGCACGACGCTCGACGCGGGATCTACACGGGATCGATCGTGAAATTCGCGAGCGCGTAATGCACGCGGCAGGTCCAGAGCGTCGCCCCGCCGCGATGAAAGACGGCGATGCCGTCGCGCACGGTCATTCGGGTGCGCGGATAAACGGCGGCATGGCCGTTGACGGCCGCTGCGAGATCGTTGCGTTCCTTGCAGGCAGCCCAGTATTCGCCGTCCTGCAAGGTCGTCTGTCGCTGATTCATATTGATTCCGGTTGGCGTCGCCGCGATCGGTGAATCGGCGGAGCGGCGCGACATACGCAACAGGGCTTCGGTGCGGGCGCTCGACGCTCGCATATGGCAGCGTTATCGGGTTGCAGCACGATCAGCGCCTTTTTACAGTGTGGCCGCGCCCACCGGCCACCATCGAGCGCCCGCACCGAAGCCGTCGCGTGCGAACGGCGCGCGGCATCCGGAATCTTCCGAGCCTTTCGGACGCAGCCCCATACGGAACTGTCCGCCTCGGCGAAACCAGCGCCACGCAAAACAAGCTTGGCGTCGTACCTTGCGCCCGCCTGTCGAATCAGGATGATTCGATGCGGCGAGCGGGTAATGTTCAATGCCCCCACGCGAAGTGATACGCGCCGGCGATCGTGAGCGCCGCGGTGGCCAGCGCCGCATACGGCATCAGGTTCAGCCACATCGCGCGCTTCGGCACCTCGAGTTCCATGTCGCGCTGCATTTGCGCGGGGAAACGGCCGCGATCCTGCCAGTAGTGGCGATAGAGAAACACCGGCACGATCAGCAGCATCGCGATCAGCCCGTTGCGCAGCGTGCCTTCGCCCTGCAGGTTCGCGCCCGCACCGACATGCGGCTCGGCTGCGATCGCACTCGAGGAAGGCTTCGCGCTGCAACTGCGCGAGACGCGCGTGATGTTGCGCGGGATGCGGCGGCGACTGGCCGGTGTGGTCGTCAATCGCCATCCGAACCTCGCGCGCGACGAATTCGATGTCCTGAAGGCTATCCCGACCCGCTGCATCCGCCACGGACCGGCGTCGCGGAATCGCGCCTCGCACCTGGATTCCGCGCACACCCGACTCGACGCGTCGCCCATGCAAGCGCGCTGAACGCCGTGCGCTGATTGCGTGGAACGGGTGCCGCTTCGGCACGTAAACCGCCGCACCGGCGCCGACGCGCGCGGGCTGGCGAAGGCAAGTGTGCGCCGGACCGCAAAAGTCCTCGAACATGACGGATGCGCACTGCTATCATTCGCGCCATGCCGCGCCTGTGCATGGGTGCGGCGCCATGTGTTGCGTGCCGATGCCGTGCGGTTTTCGACGATGGCGTGGTGTTCGGTACACTTCGAAAGCGTTACAGGTCCAGGCAAACGATTCACATATCGCAACACCGATTGGCGGAACTTCGTGATAGGTTCGGCCATCGGAGGTTTTTTTGAATAAAAACATGCCCAAAGAGGATGAATACATGACCCAGGCCCTGCAGGATCTCGAAGCACAACTTCGGGACCTGAATATCAAGCTGTCGGAAGCCAAGCAGAAGGAGAAGCAAGCCGCACTCGCGGCATTCAAGGAGCAGGTCGAGTTGTTGGGCATCTCGCAGCAGGAAGTGCTGAGCGCCCTCGGCTACATCGTCCAGCGCAAACGCAAGGCGCCTGCCAAGTATTACGATCCGACGACCGGCCGCTCGTGGTCGGGCCGTGGCCCGCGTCCCAAGTGGCTCGAAGGCAAGGATCTCGATACGCTGCTCGTCGACCGCGAAGCCAAAACCTGGTGGCCCGGCGACGATCGGGGCTGAGGCTGCCCCGCGCCGGCACCGCTCCGGTGTCGTTCGACCCGCGCGGGCGGCGACGCCGGCCTCGCAACACCCGCTTCATCGCGTTCTTTCGGTGTCCCGCCTGACTGCGGATCGCCGGCTTCAATGTCTTTCAAATTCATTACCGACGCTGCCTGCTTCCGTTCCCGGAAGCGGGCCGCGCGGCGTTTTCCGCGTGCGCGCGTCCGGCGCCCGTCATGCGCGGGAACAGGCTTTAGAATGTCGCCCGGACATTTCCGGCAGGACACCATGGCAGCAAACATGAAATCTTCGGCGCTCGGCGATCCGGCGGCGCCGCGCGGCGAGCAGGTCGGCGCGTACGCGTGGAAGGCGCTGGCCGGCTCGGCGATCGGCTACGCGATGGACGGCTTCGACCTGCTGATCCTCGGCTTCATGCTGCCGGCGATCACGGCGGCGTTGCAGCTGACGCCCGGGCAGGGCGGCGCGCTCGTCACGTGGACGCTGATCGGCGCCGTCGCGGGCGGCATTCTGTTCGGTGCCCTGAGCGATCGTTACGGCCGCGTGCGCGTCCTGACCTGGACGATCATGCTGTTCGCGGTCTTCACCGGCCTGTGCGCGTTCGCCCAGGGTTTCCGCGATCTGCTCGTGTATCGGACCATCGCGGGCATCGGCCTCGGCGGCGAGTTCGGAATCGGCATGGCGCTCGCGGCGGAAGCGTGGCCGGCGAGCAAGCGGGCACGCGTGTCGTGCTACGTCGCGCTCGGCTGGCAGGCCGGCGTGCTGCTGGCCGCGCTGCTGACGCCGCTGTTGCTGCTCCATATCGGCTGGCGCGGGATGTTCGTGGTCGGCGTCCTGCCCGCGCTGCTCGCGTGGCTGCTGCGCAACCGGCTGCACGAGCCGGAAGTCTTCGTGCAACGCGCGGCGCGGCCGCGGGCCAACGCGTTCCGGATGCTCGTCGCCGACGCCCGCACCGCGCGCACGAGTCTCGGCATCGTGATCCTGTGCTCGGTCCAGAACTTCGGCTATTACGGGATCGTGATCTGGCTGCCGACCTTCCTGTCGAAGCAGATGGGTTTCTCGCTGACGAAGTCGGGGCTGTGGACGGCGGCGACTGTCGTCGGGATGATGATCGGCGTCTGGACGTTCGGGCAGCTCGCCGATCGCATCGGCCGCAAGCCGACGTTCCTGCTGTACCAGCTCGGTTCGGTCGTGACGGTCCTCGCATATGCGCGCCTGACGGACCCGACGGCGATGCTGTGGGCCGGTGCGCTGATGGGGATGTTCGTCAACGGGATGGTTGGCGGCTACGGCACGCTGATGTCCGAAGGCTATCCGACCGTCGCGCGCGCGACCGCGCAGAACGTGCTGTGGAACATCGGCCGCGCGGTCGGCGGCTTCGGACCGGTGGCGGTCGGCGCGCTCGCCGCACACTACTCGTTCCAGACGGCGATCGCGCTGCTCGCCGGCCTCTACGTGCTCGACATGGTCGCGACGCTGTTCCTGATTCCCGAGCTCAAGGGCGTCGAACTCGAATGACGACGCGCGGCGTGCGCCGGGATTCGCGACCCGGCGCACGCCGCGGTTCAATTCAACTTCATCACGGGAATTCACGATGCAACGCAACAACCGAACGATCGGCGTGATGGGCTCGGGCAAGGAACCGTGGCTCGCGTTTTCCGAGCCGCTCGGCGCGTGGCTCGCGCAGGCCGGCTTCAACCTGCTGACGGGCGGCGGCCAGGGCGTGATGCTGGCGGTCGCGCGTGCGTTCGCCGGCGTGCCGGGACGGGCCGGCCGGTCGATCGGCATCGTGCCGACGCAGGCTGATCCGCACGCGGGCTTCGTGCCGCTCGAAGGCTATCCGCATCCGTTCGTCGAGATCCCGATTCTCACGCCGCTGCCGCGCCGCGAACCGGGCGCCGAACCGCATACCATCAACCGGAACTACGTGAACGTGCTGAGCAGCGACCTGATCGTCGCGCTGCCCGGCGGGCACGGGACGGCCGAGGAGATCGCGCTCGCGCGGCGCTGGCGCAAGCCGCTCATCTGCCTCGGGCCGGACGGCGCGTTCCGGGAGCTTGCCGCGGGCGCGACGTGCACGTCGTCGCTCGACGATGTGATCCAGTTCATCGACGCCACGTTCGCGGCCGCGTTGCCGCATGCGGCGCGGGCGCAGCGATAGGGCGGCCATGGCCGTCGCGAGCTGCCCCGTCAGCGCCCGGTCTTCAGTTGCGCCCACAACCGGTTCTGGAGCCGACGAATTTCGGGCGGCATCGGTTTGAGCAACGTCATCTTGCTCAGTACCTCGTCGGCCGGATAGACCGACGGATCGCGCGCGATCGCGGGCTTCACGAACTGGCGCGCGGCCTTGTTCGCGGTCGGGTAGAACACCGCGTTGGTGATCCCCGCGTTGACCTTCGGGTCCTGCAGGTAGTTGATCCACTTCAGCGCGGCGTCGCGGTTCGGCGCGTCCTTCGGGATCACCATCATGTCGAACCACAGCAGCCCGCCTTCCTTCGGATTCGCGAAGCGGATCTCGTACGGACGCTTCGCTTCCGCTGCCCGGCGATGCGCGATGCCGACGTCGCCGGAATAGCCGAACGACACGCACAGGTCGTTGTTCGCGAGATCGTTGATGTAACCCGACGAGTTGAACTGCGTGATGTACGGGCGCACCTTCTTGAGCACCTCGTACGCGGCGCGGTAATCGGCCGGATTCGTGCTGTTCGGATCCTTGCCCATGTACTGCAGCGTCGCGGCGAACACATCGACGGCCTGGTCGAGGAACGATACGCCGCAGCTCTTCAGCTTCGCCATGTTGGCCGGGTCGAACACCAGCGCCCAGCTGTCGACCGGCGCCTTGTCGCCTAGCGCTTTCTTCACCGCCTGCACGTTGTAGCCGATGCCGTCGGTGCCATACGCCCACGGCACGCCGTACTGGTTGCCCGGATCGGCGTCGGCGACCATCTTCATCAGCAGCGGATCGAGGTGCGACAGGTTCGGAAGCTTCGTCTTGTCCAGCGGCTGGTAGACGTTCGCCTGGATCTGCTTGGCCATGTAGTTCGATGTCGGCACGACGATGTCGTAGCCGGAGTTCCCCGACAGCAGCTTCGCCTGCAGCGTGTCGTCGCTGTCGTAGTTGTCGTAGCGCACGTGCAGGCCGGTCTGCTTCTGGAAATTCGGGATCGTGTCCGGCGCGATGTAGTCGGACCAATTGTAGATATTCAGCTCGCCGGCCGCCTGGGCGTTCGTGTTGCCGAAGGCGGCGATGCCCGCGACGGACATCATGGCGGCGGTGGCGATGGCGCGGCGAAGGGTGCGGAGTTGCATGGCATGTCTTCCGTATTGGAGCGCGCGGTGCTCGGCGGTTGGCGAGTCGCCGCGCCACGGTTCAAGGGTGAACGTGTGTAACCGGCCGGCATTCGAAACGAGCGCCGGCGATGCATGATGATCGGGAGTCCATTCGGTCTACGAAGCGAATCGCACGGACACGATGCGCAGGTCGAACGGAAAGCAGGGGGCGCTAAGGCAGGAGCGATGCCACGTCGTCGGTGTGGATCGCAACGAACGCGCGTGCGGCGACGGCGTTGTGACGGCGGACGGAACGGCGGGACAGGATGGTATAGATCGACAGATGCAGGCGAGGACTCTGCCGGCGGTCACTGTCGCCGGCGGACGAGATCGCGACGCGCACGTTGCGCGCATCGCCTCGTCTCCACCGCACCAGCGGGCCACGGATTCTCACGTTACTCTCGACCGGGTTGTTGAAAGTATTGAACACCTGGCGACTCGCGGACGCTTGCCGTTTCATGCTTCGATCGTCGCGCTTGCCGCGCGGCGATATCGAAGCGTTGAAGCAAAACGAAAGCATGTTGCAAAGTGAAATCGCCGAAACATGACGTTCCTGTGAATCATCAGGTAAATCGCTGTAAGGATGTCTCCGGATTTTCCCTAGTGATTTGAATGCCGTTGGGTTCGGTCGGCGAATGTGAGCGCGCGGGGCATGCGTGGTGCGCGCCGGTCGGAATGCCGCCGAAGTGACGAAAATATTCGACAGATCGCCGGTGGCATTTGCAACATGCGCGGTTCGCGCGCGAAGTCGCGGATATCGGCCGCGATGCGAAGCAATGCGCGTGCAGTCGTCAGGCGACCCGGATCCCCAGATTCTCGATCAGCATCGCGGCCTGGTCATACGAGATGGTCGCGCCGCGCAGCACGCCCGACGCGAGCAGCTTCGGCGTGCCGCCGAGTTCCACGTCGCGCAGATCGGCTCCATCGAACCGGACGTCGTTCAGATGCGCGTTGCGCAGGCTGCCGCCTTCGAACACGGCGTCGCGAAAGTCGGTGCCGGCGAGATCGGCATCCGAGAAGTCGAGCGCCACGAGCCGCGTCTTTCGGAACGAGAAACGGCGCAGACTCGCGCCGACCAGCAGCGTGTTCGAGAACTCGATGCCGAGTGACTTGCATTCCTCGAAGTCCGCGCCGGTGAGCCTGCATTCGTCGAAGCGTGCGGAGCTCAGCTTGCTGCGGCGCCAACTCGTGTTGTTGAGATCGCAGGACTGAAACTGCGCGTCCTCCAGGTCGGCCGACGCGAAGCTCGTCTGGCGCACGCGGCAGCGAATCCACGTGGTCTGCGCGAGGGTCGCGCCGACGAACGATGCTTCCGCGAGCGCGCAGCGCTCGAATCGCACGCCGCGCAAATCGAGCCGCGACAGGTCCGCGCCTTCGAGGTCGCAGTCTTCGAGACGAATCGGCGCGGGCGAGCCTTCGACGAGAAGCAGCAGGTCGGCGCGATCGAGCGTTCGGCCGGAGACGGAAACTCCGCAGGTCGTCATGAGGGAATCCAGTGTGAGTTGAAAGGTTCGTGGCCGGTATCGGATGGCATCGGCCGGGTTGCGCGACATCGCGCGCGTTGTCGTTCAGCGCGCCGCCTTCAACCTGGCGGCGACCGGCTTGCCGGTCGGCTCGGGCCGGAACGTCCACAGGATGCGCATCTGCGCGCGCATCGCCTGCTCGTCCACCGGAATCAGGCAGTACGCGAGCCCGATGCGGCTGATCAGCGCGATGATGTCGTCAAGTGCGGGCACCTGCGCGCCATGCAGGGCGACGTATTCGCGGTACGGCCGTTCCAGCACGCGTTGCCACATCGGCGCGACGTTCTCGACGATGTAGCCGAACACCTCCGTGGAGACGCTCGTCGCGAGATAGTTGTGGTGAAAACCGCCGTGATGACGATCGCGGTAGCGCACCGCGAAGCACATGGTTTCCTCGCAATAGGCCTCGAAGTCGTGCTCGAAGCCGGTGAGCGCACGCTGCATCTCGTCGAAGAACGCGGCATTCTCGACGCCGATCACGCCCTGGATCAGTTCCTTCTTCGTGCCGAAATAGCGGTACAGCGTGCGTCGAGAAATGTTCGCGCGACGCGCGACGTCGTCGATCGACAGACGGTCGATCCCGTGCTCGATCATCGTATCGAGCGTCGCGCGCAGGATGGCGTTTCGCCCGTCGTTGACGCTGTCCCTCCTGCTGGCGTCGCCCCAGCGCAGTTGCCGATCCATGCTTTTCCTCGATGCCGTGAGTGTCGTGAGTCGCGCGGCGTGTGCCGGTGTGCCGACCGAATGCGCCGGTTCGGAATTCTCGCACACGTTGTCACAAATTGATTGATCTGTGACATAGCGTGGGACGCATCAACCCGCCCTGCATGTTCTCGAGCCGCGGGCACGAGACGCCGGATTCGCGGGCTTTCATGCATCATGCGGTTGCATCGACCCGTCGAGCAGCAGGGTCGTGCGAGTCATTGCGTCCGCAACCAATCCGGAGAACCGACCCGCCATGCATTCGAACCCCTTTCGCCTTCGTCGCGCCCGCCTGCTCGCCGCGCTGACGCTCGTCACCACTGCCGTCGCCGCGCACGCAGCCGACTGGATCGTGTCCGGCAACGACGGCAAGTACCAGCGCGTCGAAGGGCGCGATACTTATCTCGCGTCGCCGCCCGCCGACACGCTGACGCTGCTCGACGCGAGCGTGGTTCCGCCGAAGGTCGTGCTGCAGGTCGATGTCGAGAACGGCATCCAGGGGCCACCGCAGGCCGTCGCGATCGCGCCCGGCGCGAAGCTCGCGCTGGTCGGCGCGCCGACGCGCTATGACCAGAACGCGAAGCAGCTCGTGTACGACACGTTCCTGCAGGTCGTGAACCTCGATGCGTCGCCGCCGGCGATCACGCGTATCGAACTCGGCACGCACCCGCAGGGGATCGCGATCGACCGGTCGGGCCGGCTTGCGCTGGTGGCGAACGTCGACGGCAGCGTGTCGATCCTGCGGATCGACGGGACGCAGGTGACGCTCGACGGCAACCTGAGGATCGGCAAGAAGCGGCTCGCGGGGATCAGCTTCACGCACGACGGCAAGCATGCGCTCGTGTCGCTGCGCGACGAGCAGGGCGTCGCGGTGCTGAACGTCGACGACGGCAAGGTGACCGACAGCGGCACGCGGCTGAGCACGGGCGTCGCGCCTTATACGATCGACGTGTCGAGCGACAATCGCTGGGCCGTCGTCAGCAACGTCGGGCTCGCGGGGCTGCCGGGCTACACGGGCACGCTCGCGGGCGATGCCGATTCGGTCGCGCTGATCGACGTGTCGCGCACGCCGTTCCGCACGGTCCAGTACCTGACGGTGCCGTCGCTGCCGGAAGGCGTCGCGATCTCGCCGAACGGGAAGTGGATCGCCGTGCAGGCGATGGACGGCTCGAACCTGACCGCCGACAACCCGGGTCGCCACAAGCTCGGCAGGGTGGTGCTGTTCGAGATCCGCGACGGCCGTGCGGTGCAGACGAGCGACGTGCCGGGCGGCGAAGCCGCGCAGGGCATCGTGTTTACCGCCGATAGCCGGCACGTGATCGTGCAGTTCAACGTCGAGCGCCAGCTCGCGCTATATGCGGTCGAAGGCGGCAAGCTGCGCGATACGGGCAAGCGCATTGCGCTGTCGGGCGGGCCGTCGTCGTTGAGGACGTTGCCGCGGTGAAGTGTTGAAGCGTTGACGGGCTGGTCGTGTTCGCGCCGCGCCGACCGGCGTTACGGACGCAGCAGGTCGAATCCGCCGAACACGACCACGCCGCTGAGCGCAATCATCGCGACCGAATGCTGGCCGAAATAGAGAATCGCGGCCGCGAGCCACGTGGTCAGGCAGAAGGCGCCGATGCGGGCCATCGTGAGTTCCTCGAAATGCGTGATGAAGGGTGTGCGTGCCGGAGTCGGCGCGTCGTGATGTCGATGCGGGCGCGGGGCTCGCGCACCGACGGCGCCGGACGGCATCGCGTATCGGGCCCGATCGGGCGGGCGTCGACGCGGGGTAGCCCGCGCGGCCTTGCAGGAAGCAGCCGGTGTGCTGCGGCAGCAGGCCAGCGGGCGATTTTACCAGCGTCGACGGTCGGCTAATCTGGCCCCTTCGCGACAATCGACGGTGCGCGTACGGCAGCCACGGCGCAGGCGCCGTTTCAACGCACTTCGGAGGGCGGGGCTAAAGTTTTGTCCGACGAATGCCGTAAACGAGTTGCAAGGTATCCCTTGTTCAACCGACCCGAGTCGCACACTCATTACGGACCGACACGATGCAGATCGATCTTTCTTCCGCCGCGCAGACTTCGCTCACCACCGGTCAGACGGCCACCGGCGCCGCGTCGACGGCGACGTCCACCGCGTCGTCGCCGACGGGCAATGCGGCGCCGGCCGACGGCGCGGGGCAGACGCCGGGCGCGTCGGGATCCTCGTTCGAGGATCCCGCGGTCAAACAGCTGAAGCAACTCATCGAGCGCTTGCAGAAACAGCTCGCGCAAGTGCAGCAGCAAATGGCGGCCGCCGCGCAGCGCGCGAAGAACGATCCGGCCGCGGCGATCGAGCAGCAGACGCTGAGCGCGGAAGCGAGCACGATCTCCGCCGCGCTGTCGACGGCGATCGCGCAGCTTGCGCAGGCGATCCAGAAGTCTGGCGGTTCGACCTCAGGCGGGCTGGTGTCGACGCAGGCCTGACGGCACGGCGCCGCACCGTCGCGCAGAGCGCGGACGCATCGCGGCACGCCACCCCGCGCATTACAATCGCAAGCTCGTCTCCCTCGAAAGGACGGCAGAACGATGAATGCGGAATTCACCGACGACGATCTCATCCGTTTCGACGCGCAAGGCGGCACGCCGCTGCCGGCGGCCGACACCGAAGGATGGCTGGACCACGACGGCGCGCGCATCTGGCACGCGTCGTTCGGTGATGGGCCGCCGGTCGTGCTGCTGCACGGCGGTCTCGGCCACGCCGGCAACTGGGGCGACCAGGTGCCGGCGCTGCTCGCTGCCGGCTATCGCGCGATCGTGATCGACAGCCGCGGCCACGGCCGCAGCACGCGCGACGATCGCCCGTATTCCTACGAACGCATGGCCTCCGACGTGCTCGCGGTGCTCGATGCGCTGCACATCGGGCGCGCGCGCTTCGTCGGCTGGAGCGACGGTGCGTGCGTGTCGCTCGTGCTGGCTGCCCGCGCGCCGGAGCGAGTGGTGGGCGTGTTCTTCTTCGCGTGCAACATGGATCCGGGCGGCACGAAGGAGATGGTGCCGAGCCCGCTGATCGACCGCTGCTTCGCGCGGCACCGCAAGGACTACGCGCGGTTGTCCGCGACGCCGGGCGAGTTCGATGCGTTCGTCGCGGCCGTCAGCGAAATGATGCGCACGCAACCGGATTACAGCGCGGCCGACCTCGCGGCGATCGCCGTGCCGGTCGCGATCGTGCAGGGCGAGCACGACGAATTCATCCGCCCCGACCATGCAGCGTATCTCGCACACACGATTCCGGGCGCGACGCTGACGATCCTGCCAGGCGTGAGCCACTTTGCGCCGCTGCAACGGCCGGCGCGCTTCAACGCCGCGATGCTGGCGTTTCTCGACCGGTTGGCGGACTGACGTCCGCATGGCCGGTTCGCGCGCCGCATAAGTTTTTCTTTAGGCTCGCGCAAAATTTCATCGATTGTTGGCAAGCGGCCGGCGGTGGATAGTCCTGCTCGACAGGCCGGCTGCCGCAGTCCTCGCGCGGCGCGGCCGGAACTGTTGTTCACGCAACCATCACAAAAATAGAAGGAACCGCAATCATGCGATTCAACGCGATCCGCATCGCCGCGACCCTGTTCGTCGCCGCGTGCGCCGCCGCCATGGCCGGCCGCTCGGCCGCCGCCACGCAGGACGAAATTCACGACACCGTGACCCGCCACGTCGCGCCGCTGATGAAGCAGTTCGCCATTCCCGGCATGGCGATCGGCGTCGTCGCCGACGGCAAGCCTTATGTGTTCGACTACGGCGTGATGTCGACGCAAACCGGCAAGCCGGTGACCGGCGACACGCTGTTCGAGATCGGCTCCGTCAGCAAGACGCTGACCGCGACGCTCGCGGCCGACGCACAGGAAGGCGGCGAACTGTCGCTCACGGACCCGGCCGGCAAGTACCTTCCCGCGTTGCAGGGCAAGCCGTTCGGTGTCGTCACGCTGCTCAATCTCGGCACGCATACGCCCGGCGGAATGCCGCTGCAGGTGCCGGACAGCATCCGCGACGATGCGGACCTGATGCGCTATCTCGACGCATGGCGGCCTGCGTATGCGCCGGGCACGCGTCGCACGTATTCGAACGTCGCGATCGGGATGCTCGGTTTTCTTACCGCGAAGGCGATGCACGAAGACTTCGCGGTGCTGATGGAACAGCGGCTGTTCCCCGCGCTCGGGATGACGCATACCTACATCGACGTGCCCGCCGCGCGCCAGGCCGACTATGCGCAGGGTTATACGCAGGACGGCAAGCCGATCCGGATGACGGGCGGCATGCTGTGGCAGCCGGCGTACGGCGTCAGGACGACGGCGGCCGACCTGCTGCGCTTCGTGCAGGCGAACATGGGGCTCGTCGAAACGTCGACGCGGCTGCAGCGCGCGCTCGAACGCACGCATACCGGCTATTTCCGTGCGGGCCCGTTCACGCAGGACCTGATCTGGGAACAGTATCCGTATCCGGTCGCGTTGCCGACGCTGCTCGCGGGGAATGCGCCGCCGATGCTCCACAACGCGACGCCCGTGACCAAAATCGAGCCGCCGCTCAAGCCGCGCCCGGACACGTGGATCAACAAGACGGGGTCGACCAACGGCTTCAGCACGTATGTCGCCTTCGTTCCCGCGAAGCGGATCGCGATCGTGATGCTCGCGAACCGCAGCTTCCCGATCGAGGATCGCGTGAAGACCGCGTACCGGATCGTCGAGTCGCTGCAGGGCAAGCCGTAACCTGCGTCGCACCGGCCCGCGTGGAATTGCCGACGATCGGCGTGCAGTGTCCGAGAGCGATCCGCGCGACGAGCGAGGGGGAAGGGCGGTGGATCGAAGCGTGATCGCGCCGGACGCCGTGACGCGCGCCGGCGCGTTGCCGCCCGAGCCTGGGCTCGGACATGACGCATATGCTCAGGCGAGCGCGGTGTCGGTGGTGTGCGAGGTCGCCACGCCGGACCCGCTGGAAGAAGACGCACCGGCCAGACGCCGATAGCGCGCGAGCGCCCACAGCGGGAAGTACGCGGTGTAACCGTGATACTTCAGGTAAAAGATGCGCGGAAAACCCGGCGCATTGTGCGATCGGTGCCACCAGAAGCCGTCGTCCTGCTGCACCGATTGCAGATACGCGATGCCGCGTTTCACCGAGTCGGATTCGCAATCGCCGAACGCCATCTGCGCGAGCAGCGCCCACGCGGTGAAGTTCGACGCGCTTTCGCCCGCGTTGGTGCCGGCGAGCGCCGGGTCGATGTAGCTGTCGTTCGTTTCGCCCCAGCCGCCGTCCGCGTGCTGACGCGCGCGCAACCATGCGAGCGCACGGGCGATGTACGGTTGCGACGGGTCTTCGCCCGCGAGCGCCAGCCCGGCCAGCACGCTCCATGTGCCGTAGATGTAGTTCGTGCCCCAGCGGCCCCACCAGCTGCCGTCGGGTTGCTGCGTGCGCTTCACGTAGTCGATCGCGCGCGCGAGCGACGCCCGGTCGTCCGCGCGCTTCGTGACGCCGAAGCACAGCAGCACGCGGCCCGACACGTCCTCGGTCGGCGGATCGAGCAGCGCGCCGTGATCGGCGAACGGGATCGCATTCAGGTACATGCGGTCGCAATCGGCGTCGAAGGCCGCGAAGCCGCCGTTGCGCGATTGCAGGCCACGCATCCAGTCGAGCGCGCGTGCGACGCGCGCCGCATACGGGTGCGAGCCGTCCGCGTTGCGATGCGTGCGGCCGCGACGGTCGAGCATCGCGGTGACGACCGCGGTGTCGTCGATGTCAGGGTAGTACGGGTTCGCGTACTGGAACGCCCAACCGCCCGGTTGCGTGTCGGCGGGCGCGTTCTCGACCCAGTCGCCGCGCAGGTCGTTCACCTGGCGCTCGGCGAGCCAGTCGTACGCGCGCGTGATGCGCGCGTCGAGTTCTTCCAGTGCACTCGCGGGTGCGCCGGCTTCCGGCGCGGCCACGCCGCGTGCCTGTTCGAGCGCCATCGTGCTCCACGCGGTGTCCCATACCGGCGACAGGCACGGCTGGCAGTAGACGCTGCCGTCGGGCCGCGTGACCAGCAGCTTCTCGAGTGCGTTCTCGCAGTCGCGGCGCAACGGATGATCGTCAGGATAGCCAAGTAGGTCCATCATCTGGTAGCTGTACACGATCGGCGGGAAGATTCCGCCGAGGCCGTCCTCGCCGTTCATGCGCTCCGCGCACCATGCTTCCGCATGCCGGATCGCGCGCTGCCGCAGGCGTTTCGGCAGCAGCGGCTCGATGTGGCGCACCACGCGGTCGAGCGCGAGGAACGCGCGGCGCATCCCGCGCGCAGGCGGGAAGTACTGGCGTTCCTGGTCGGGCGGCGTGACGAACAGCTCGGGAATCGCGATGTTGCGCGGGTTGCGCGCACGCGCCTTCAGCGAGCACAGCACGAGCAACGGCACCATCGTCGTGCGCGCCCAGTACGCGACCTTGTACATCGAGATCGGCACCCACTTCGGGAACAGCACGAATTCGATCGGCATGAACGGCGCCGCACGCCACGGCACCTGGCCGAACGTCGCGAGCAGGATGCGCGTGAACACGTTCGCGCGTGCGGCGCCGCCGAGCTTCAGGATCGCGTCGCGCGCGCGGACCATGTGCGGCGCATGCTCGCTGTCGCCGGCGGCCTTCAGCGCGAAGTACGCCTTCACGCTGCACGACACATCCGGATCGCCGTCGACGTACAGGTCCCACCCGCCGTGCGTGTCGAGCCGCTGGATCGCGCGCAGGTAGCGCGCCATCTGCGCCTGGCGCACGTCGTCGATCTTGTCCATGAAATGCATCATCAGGATGTATTCCGCGGTGATCGTCGCGTCGGACTCGAGTTCGAAACACCAGCTGCCGTCAGGCTGCTGAAGACGCATCAGCGCGTCGCGTCCGCGGGCGATCGCGGCGTCGAGCGCGGACCAGTGGGAGGGGGCGGGTTTGTTCATGCGGCGGATCATACCATCCAGACGGAATGTTTATATCGAGACCGCGGGTGCTAACATCGCCCCCATGAAAAAACGCCCAGAATCCGCTTCGCGCGCCATCTCCATGCCTGTCGACACGGCAGGGCCGGCAGGCGCACCGGAAGCACACGAAGCCGCGCCCGCCGCCGGCGTGCGGCGAAAAAAAGCGCCGGAGCAGGTGCGCGCGCAACTGCTGGAAGCCGCGTCCGAGATCGCGACACATCAGGGCGTGGCCGCGTTGACGCTCGACGCGGTCGCCGAACGCGCGGGCGTGACGAAAGGCGCGCTGCAGTATCACTTCGCGAACAAGCAGGGCTTGCTCGATGCGCTGTTCGGGCAGGCGACCGAGCGCTTCGCATCGCAGATGGCCGCGCACCGGGCGGCCGATGCGCATGACAATGGCGCGGCGGCGCGCGCGTATCTGCATGCGGTGCTCGACACCGCGCAGCCGGCCGCGAGCACCGACGTGCTGCGCGTGCTGGTCGCGTCGATGATCACCGAGCAGGAAACACGAGCGCGCTGGTCGGTGCCGATGCGTGAGTGGACGCGCCCGGACCCGGTGCCGCTCGAGCAGGCGGCGACGCTGATGATCTGCCGGCTCGCGGCCGACGGGCTGTGGATTTCCGAGCTGCTCGACAGCGTGGAGATTTCGGCCGAGTTGCGCGCGGAGATCGTTCGGCAACTGGACCGGATGAGTGCGGGCGAACCGCCGGCGGGCAAGAGCAAGGGCTTGCGCGGCCGGCGCGGCTGAGCGGGTTCGGTCGCCTTACAGCGCGCCGGGACCGGCGCGCCTTCTCACACGCGTTCTTGCGAGGGTCGCGTTGATCTTGCTGCGCATGGTGCCGATCCGCACGCTGTGCATGCCGCTGTCGATGTCGGTCGTGACGGCCATGTCCGCACGCGTGAGCGTGCCTCGGACATCCCCATTTCCTGATTGCCGCGGGCGCCGCATCGCACGGATGCGGTGCGATCGATTCAAGCAGGCATCCTCAATATTGGGGATGCCGCCGCGAGGCGCAGCATCTACGATTGTCGACGGAGGATCGAGTTGCGGATGCAACCGACGCGGCACGGCGGCGACGTTTCGACGGCTGCGCGGCAATGATCCGATGATATGAACCAAATCGTTGCACCGATCGGCGGTGTTCTGACACAGAGCGTGCGCGCGACTGGCGTGGCCTGGATGCTCGGCATCGGACGGATCGGCGGCGTGGCCGGCGCGTTCGCCGGCGCGCTGCTGATGGGGCTCGGCTGGCGCGTCGGCGATGTGTTCAGCCTGCTCGCGGTGCCGGCGCTCGTCGCGGCCGGTGCGTTGCACGCGATCGGCCGTTGCCGCACGGAAATCACGGAACAGGAGCGCGCGAGTGGCGCGGCCGTGCAGCAACACTGATGCGGCGGGAGCCCGCCGAGCACGTGCGGGCGCGTTGCTTGGGGGCGCGGCATGAACAAGAAAAGCCACGGAGGGCTCCGTGGCTTTTCTGCTCGATCACGCAGCCGTGTCACGGCCGCGTATCGCACTGCATCGTGCGAGCGCGCTTACGCGATGCTCTTCGACCAGTTCGCGTACCAGTTGCGGAACAGCGTGTACTGCGCTTCCGCGTAGTTGCGTTGCGCGTCGCTCAGTGCGTCGGTTTCGTTGAAGTGCAGCGTGTATTCCTTGTCGCCGTTCAGCACCATCAGGTGCTTGTAGAACAGGACCAGGTCGCAGCCTTCGTCGAACGACGACAGCACGGCCAGCGCCGCTTCCAGTTCCTTCGCACGTACGCGTGCCACCGCATCGCCTTGCGCGGCCTTCTTGCACAGGTCGACGAGTTGCAGCACTTCGCGCGGCAGCGCGTTGCCGATGCCGGTGATCGCGCCCGCGGCGCCGCAGTTCACGAAGCCGTGGAAGACTTGCGTGTCGACGCCGGCCATCAGCGTCACGCTGTCGTCCTGCGACGTGATGTTCTCGGCTGCGTAACGCATGTCGGCGGCACCGCCGAATTCCTTGAAGCCGATCAGGTTCGGGTGCTGGCGACGCAGTTCGAAGAACAGGTCGGCACGGGTCGCGAAGCCGTAATACGGGCTGTTGTAGATCACGGCCGGCAGGTTCGGCGCGGCGTTCAGGATCGCGGCGAAGTGTGCCTTCTGCGCGGCCGGCGATGCGCCGCGCGACAGCACGCGCGGGATCACCATCAGACCGTGCGCGCCGACCTTCGCGGCATGCGCGGCGTGCGACACGGCTTCCTTCGAGTTCACCGCGCCGGTGCCGACGATCGTCGGGACGCCGGCTTCGACCAGGCGCGCGACGCCTTCCTGGCGCTGCGCTTCGGTCAGCAGCGGCCAGTCGCCCATCGAGCCGCAGTACACCACCGCGCGCATGCCGAGTGCCACCAGTTCCTTGCCCTTCTTCACCAGCGCGTCGAAATCCGGCTGACGGTCAGCGGTGCACGGCGTCATCAGGGCCGGAATGGTGCCGGTAAAAATGTTGTCGCTCATCTCGTTTCCTCACATTCAGATAGGGTCAACTGCCATTGCTGGCAACGTGGGCGGTACGCGCGCTCGCCGTCTCGTCGATGCTTCACGTGATCCGGACGGCGGCTGGCCACCTCTTGTTTGCCTCGGTGCCGAAACGTTGCCTCCGGTTTCGCCCGAGAGTCAGCCATCGACGAGTGCATTCTAGCCAGTTCGCATATTTTATACAATATAAAATAAAAAGGGCATGACGAAGGCCATCGTTCCGGGGCAGCGGGGCGGGCGGTGAACCCCGGCGCGCCGGCCTCCGGCGAGGATGGCGGGCGATTCCGGCGAAGTCGGCGCGATGCGGGTCCTGGCGCCGCACGATGGTCCACAAAGTCGGACCAGCGTCGCGTAAGCCTGTTCTCGTCGCGCTTTTATCTGACCGAAATCCGCTCCCTCCGATGACTTTCGAAGCGATCGACGGTGGCACGCCGACGTGTCGCATTTCCGCCGAACGCATTTTTGAGATTGCTTGGATTGTGTATTGGATATTGTATAAAATCTTTCGGCGCGCTTACCCGCGAACCGGCCCATCAAGGGAAATGGAAGACAACGAGAGGAGATACGGAGATGACAAGTCAGGTCGGCGAGGCAGTCTCGCCTGGTGGTGTGGCGGCCGTGCAGGACACGGCATCGAAACGGGAATTGAAGCGGGTCGTCGCGGCGTCGATGGTCGGGTCGGTGGCGGAGTGGTACGAGTTCTTCCTGTATGGAACGGCTTCGGCGCTGGTGTTCGGCACGCATTTCTTCAAGAAGACGGGCAACCCGATCGACGGCCTGCTCGCGGCGTTCGCGCTGTACGCGGTGGGATTCGCCGCGCGCCCGATCGGCGGGCTGGTGTTCGGCTATTACGGCGACAAGTTCGGCCGCAAATATCTGCTGCAGGTCAGCCTGATCGTGGTCGGCATCACGACGTTCCTGATGGGCTGCCTGCCGACCTTCGATGCGATCGGCTACTGGGCGCCGGTGCTGCTGGTGTCGCTGCGCCTGATTCAGGGCTTCGCGTTCGGCGGCGAGTGGGGCGGTGCGATCCTGCTGGTCAGCGAGCACAGCCCGGACAACCGCCGCGGCTACTGGGCCAGCTGGCCGCAAGCCGGCGTGCCGGCCGGCAACCTGGTCGCGACGATCATCCTGCTGGTGCTGTCGAGCTCGCTGTCCGAGGCCGACTTCCTGGCGTGGGGCTGGCGCGCGGCGTTCTGGTTCTCGGCGGTGGTCGTGCTGATCGGTTTCTGGATTCGCCGCAAGGTCGACGATGCGCCGATCTTCAAGGAAGCGCAGGCGCGCCGCGCGCAGAAGCAGGAAAGGCAGCTCGGCGTGGGGCACGTGCTGAAGTACCACTGGCGGCAGGTGCTGATCGGTATCGGCGCGCGTTTCGCCGAAAACATCCTGTACTACATGGTCGTCACGTTTTCGCTGACGTATCTGAAGCTGGTCGTCGGCTTCGATACCACGCGGATCCTGAAGCTGATGTTCGCCGCCAACGCGATCCATTTCTTCTTCATTCCGCTGATGGGGCTGATGTCGGACCTCGTCGGCCGCAAGCCCGTGTACCTGACCGGCGCGGTGCTGACCGCGGGCTGGGGCTTCGTCGCGTTCCCGATGATGGACACCGGCAACGACTGGATCATCATGGCCGCGATCGTGCTCGGCCTGTTCATCGAATCGATGACCTACTCGCCGTATTCGGCGCTGATGACCGAGATGTTCCCGACCAACGTGCGCTATACCGCGCTGTCGCTGTGCTATCAGGTCGCGCCGCTGATGGCGGGCTCGCTCGCGCCGTTGATCGGGCTGTCGTTGCTCGAGCGCTATCATTCGTCGACGCCGATCGCGTTGTATCTGGTCGCGGCGGCGGCGATCTCGATCGTATGCGTGGGCCTCGCGAAGGAAACGCGCGGCAAGTCGCTGCGTGACGTCGACGCCGAGGCAAGCCGACGGACCCACGCGTGACGTATGCGGCCGAAGTCTGCTTGAACGCACCGAAGCCACCCGCGAGGGTGGCTTTTTTCGGTTCATCGCGGATTCCCGGGGGAGGGCGGGGAAGGCGGTCGGTGGCCTTCTACGAATTGCCTGGAGCCCTTGACGATCGCGGCCGCTTTCAGGAATTGCTCTGGTTTCCTATGGATCGCGAGCGTGCAGCCGCGACCTGCGCCGGCGCGGCGACGGTCCTGCTCGACATGTCGCGTCAGGGCAAAACCGCGCCGCCGCGGGGCGATGATTATCGACAGCCGACGGGATTCAGGCTGCTGCCGCCTGATGAATCGCGTCGTCTCGATCGCCGCCCAGGATATCGACAAGATCGGTCAACATCCGCCCCAATTCGCCCGTCATCAGCGTGACGTCCGAGTCGAAGCGTTCGTCGTCGTTTTGCGCGGTGGGATCCGTCGCTTCCTTGATCACGTCGAGCGGCGTGACACGCTTGATCGTCAGCGACGGTGTCAGCACGAAGGAGATCCGGTCATCCCAGGTCATCGCGAGGCGCATGCATTGTTTGCCGGCCTCGATGTGCCGGCGCATGTCGTTCGCTTCCAGCGCGTGGCCGACGTATCGCACCGTGGCGCCGCCTTCGCCGCTCGAGCGCAACTCGGCATCCTGGTCCACGGTGAATCCGCCCGGCGCGTCGCCGGACAGCAGCCAATCCGTCATCGCGGCGACCGGCGAAAGCGCCACCTGAACGCTGGCGAGCGGCAATTGATCGATCGATTTGACGAGCAGGCCGCGGACGTCGTCGGCAAGCGCCTGTGCAGCCGCATCGATGACGAGCCAGCCGTTCACCGTATCGATCCACACGCGGGTATCGCGGCGAATGGTGAACGCGCGCGGCAGCAGTTCGTCGGTGACCTGCTCCTTGAGTTCGCGCAGCTGTTTTCGTCCGACCTTGAAGCCCTGCTGCTCCTCGACTTCAAGCGCGCGGGCCTTGGTCACCTGATTGACGACCGAGGCCGGAAGCAGCTTCTTTTCGGCACGAAACGTCAGCAGCATCTGCCGGTTGATCGAATACACGAGCGCGCCGTCGTCACGCGGCGACGCCCATCCGACGCGCTGCATCTCGACGCTGGTGCCCGGCTGAAACGCGTGAGGCGCCAACCATGCTTCCATCTGATCGGGGGTAACGGCCCACGGTGCCGGAAGACGATGAAGCTGAAGATTCTTGAACCACATAGGCGTGCGGGCAAAGCGCATCATTCTATATGACGGTGACGTTTGCCGGCCAGGAAGTGCCGTCAGCCTGCATGCTCGTTCGGATACTCGATCGACCGCTCCAGTTGGCAAACGGACGTTCCGATGTGAATGATTCGGATCTCGTCATCCGCCAAAGTGCTCCCGACCGGCACTCAGGATGTTCAGCATCTGGTGAATTCCCAACCCGACAAATTGGCGTTGCGGCGACATGCTACGATCAACGCGATCCGACTTTCATCCCGACGCACGATGACGACAATGTATGAATTGCTCGGTGTGTGCGAGAACGCCACCGACGAGGAAATCAAGCGCGGCTACCGAAAGGCGGCGATGAAAGCGCATCCCGACCGCAACGTCGGGTGCGAAGCGGACGCGCATGCGCGATTTCAGGAGATCAAGGAGGCATACGCGATTCTCTCGAATCCGGAGCTGCGCCGCGTTTACGACACCGTTTACGCAGAGGAAATGCTCCGTCACGCACGGCTTCGCGAAGAAGAGGAGCGCTTGAAGGCGGAGCGCGAAGCGGAATATGCGCGATTCGTGGCATGGGCGATGCGCTTCGCCGAGCAAGGGCACAACCGCGACGTCGTGTTCGGTGTTCTGCTCGGCCGCGATTGCGATGTTCAACTCGCCGAGCGCATTGCCGACAGTGTGATCGAACTGCATGCGTCGCGCCAGCCGGGCGCATCGCGGGACGGACAGCATGATGAGCAGATGCCGCAACGCGACGAGAGGGCGACGCAGGCGGCATCGGCGCAAGCGTCAGAGAGCGATGCGCGAAGGCGTGACGAACACGCGCATACGGATTTTTTCCGCGCTCTGTGGCACGGCATGTTCGGACTGCGCCCGTGAGTCCTGGCGGGCGACCGGTTTTGCGAACGCGGAACTCGACCGCGATCGGTGCCGTCTTCGAGGGAGGTTCTTTGATCGACTGCTTCATGAGTCGATGGCTAAGTGGGTTGAATGCGCACCACTAAACAGTCATTCCCGTCGACGACGCTGAGTTGAGAGGCCCGAGACGGCAATACGGCCGTTGAACAGGCGCGAAGGCGTACGGGCCAAACATCGGCGTCAGGCGGCGCGTTGCATCGTCCGAATTCGCGGCACCTGTCCGGGTGCGACTCATGCGATCATGTGCCGTGACCAACATGAGAGATGGAATGACGACTACGTTCGACGAGGCGACAACGGCGGCGATCGCCGCGTTTGCCCAATTGGATTTCTACACAGCGGTGCAAGCGATGCGCGCCGAGGCCGATTACGACCGCGAGCGAGACCAGTGGATCTCGCGCTATATCGATGAGCACGGCGGCGGGGCGGACGATGCAGCATACGATGCGCTGCACGCGCAGGCCCAGGCGACCCCGGAATACGCGGAGTTCGTCGATGCGGTTCGCCGGGAAATCCTGGAATACTTCGGCGTGACCGACGATCAACTGGACTGCATGGTCCTGCTGCGCGATGACGACAGCGATGAGCTGTGGGCGGAAGTCAATCGGCAGCGGAGCGCGCTGGGAACCGGTGAAGTGCGCGGAGATCTCTGATCGTCGCTTGCCATTGTGGTCTCGAGTCGTGCCGGGTGCAGTGGGGCGGCATACGACATCCGCAGGCGGCCGAACGAAGGGCGCGACAGCGTGAAGCCCCATGCGGGGGCGGTTCGACGACACGGGCGCTCTGCTAATATTGTAGAAAATATGCAATATCCGCCGCCGCGCCGGCACCCTGCCTGACCGCCTTCCCCCAATCCGAACATGAACGAGAAACGCCCTGCTCTTGTCTACGCCACGCGCGCCGAAGCCGCAGCGAACGAATTGCGCCGCCGTATCCTGACAGGGGAGTATGTCGACGGCTATCAGCTTCGCCAGGATGCGCTGGCGACCGAGCTCGGCATCAGCCGGATCCCGCTGCGCGAGGCGCTCGTGCAGCTTGAGAGCGAGGGGCTCGTCAAGATCCTGCCCCACAAGGGGGCGATCGTTTCGGAACTGTCCCCGGAAGACATCACCGAACTGTTCGAACTGCGCGCGCTGCTGGAACCCGTGCTGCTGAAGAAGTCGATTCCGAAGCTGACCGCCGAGGATTTCGCGCGGCTGGATGCGATCCTCGAGGAATACAGCGAGGTGCTGCATGCGAGCCAGTCCGGGCGCTGGGGCGAACTGAACACCGAACTGCATCATCTGCTGCTGTCGCGCGCCGACCAGCCGAAGACGGCGGCGATCGTCGCGTCGCTGCTGCAGCAGACCGACCGCTACACGCGCGTGCAGTTGTCGCTGTCCGAGGCCGCGCGCGACGTGGCCGAATCCGAACACGCCGAACTGGTCGCGTTGTGCCGCAAGGGCGATGCGCGCGCGGCGGCATCGCTCCTCAAGCGGCATATCGAGCATGCGGGCGGCGAGCTGAATGCGTTTCTGCGCGATCGACGCCTCGGACGTTGAGCGCGCGTCCGGCCAGGACGCGGCGCACACCGCTTTGCAGCAGATTCCGGCATCGAGGCGCGATCGCATGCGCGTGACGTTCGTCTATCCGCCGCCGATACCCTGCAGCACCTTGCCCGTTCCGCCGCACACCGTGCACGGTTGTCCTTCGACCATGCCCGTGCCGCGGCACACGCCGCACAGGTCCTCGCCCACGCCCGGCGCATCGGGCGGCCCTTCGTCGCCCGGATTCAGCGGTGTGTCCTGATTCGGCCCTGCCGACATTCTGGTCGTCTGCATCGCATACCTCCTTTCGCATTTTCGATGTCGCCGCGAGGACGCATCGCGCGTGCCCGCGGCGACTGCATGCGTGTGGGCGCCGGTCCGTATGCCGGAAGTCGTCATCGCATCGTCATTACTACGACGGCGCCCACATCGAGCCACGTTGCGAAGAGTGAGGTTCGCATCCGGTTGATCGTCGAGGCCTGATATCACGTGGCAGCGATTGTTGCGTGGTCGGTCATCCTACAACTTGCGAAATAGAAACGAATACCGGCGTTCGGTCTCGGGAAAGCGATGCAACGTCGTGCCGATCCAGATGCGGACCCATTTCCGGAAAACGTTTCGCTAAAAGTCACCCGAAGAGGGGCGACTTCTTCCTATATCCCGCCGCAAGCCCGCGCCAGTGCCCGTTATAGGGTATGCACCAAGTGAGTAAAACGATTAACCGCCGTACATTCGCTCCGACACATCATACAACGTATGACTGCGATTCCTCGAAGGGCCGTACGTCGATGCATGCGGATGCCGCCCGGATCGCCGTCAAATAACGAGCAACCAGCAAGGAGACTGACGATGAAGCACCGATTCACCCGCTCCCGTAACGCACTGGCCGTCGCGCTGATGGCCGGCTTCGCGATGTCCGCGCACGCCCGCGTATTCCGCTCGGCGGACGTACACGGCGACAGCTTCCCGACCAACATGGCGGTCAAGTACATGGGCGACGAGCTGTCGAAGCTGACGGGCGGCAAGGACTCGATCAAGGTGTTCGGCAACAGCGCGCTCGGCTCCGAGAAGGACACGGTCGACCAGGTGCGGATCGGCGCGATCGACATGGCGCGCGTGAACGGCGCGTCGTTCAACGAGATCGTGCCGGAATCGCTGATTCCGTCGTTCCCGTTCCTGTTCCGCGACGTCGACCATTTCCGCAAGGCGATGTACGGCCCGGCCGGCCAGAAGATTCTCGACGCGTTCGCGGCGAAGGGGATGATCGCGCTGACGTTCTACGAGAGCGGCGCGCGCTCGATCTACGCGAAGCGCCCGGTGCGCACGCCCGCCGACATGAAGGGGCTGAAGGTGCGCGTGCAACCATCGGACCTGATGGTCGACGAGATCCGGGCGATGGGTGGCACGCCGACGCCGATGCCGTTCGCCGAGGTCTACACGGGCCTGAAGACGGGCCTCGTCGACGCGGCGGAAAACAACCTGCCGTCGTACGAGGAAACCAAGCACTTCGAAGTAGCGCCCGACTACTCGGAGACGCAGCACGCGATGACGCCGGAAGTGCTGGTGTTCTCGAAGAAGATCTGGGACACGCTGTCGCCGCAGGAACAGGCCGCGATCAGGAAGGCCGCGGCCGATTCCGTGCCGTACTACCAGAAGCTTTGGACCGCGCGCGAGGCATCGGCGCAGCAGACGGTGACGAAGGGCGGCGCGAAGATCCTGCCGGCCGCGCAGGTCGATCGCGCGGCGTTCGTGAAGGCGATGCAGCCGCTGTGGGCGAAGTACGAAAAGACGCCGCAGATGAAGCAGATCGTCGACGAGATCGAGGCAATCAAGTGACCCGTCGCACTTCCCTGAACGGCGCGGCGGCCGTGGGCGCGCCGGATGCGGCCGCCACGGACGGTGCTGCACCGTGCCGGCCGCGCGCGGCCGCGCCGCGCCTGCGTTGCGTGAACGACCTGCTGTTCCGCGCACTGGCCGTGGCCGCGTCGCTGTGTCTCGCGGCGCTCACGGTGCTGGTGTTCTACGCGGTCGTGATGCGTTACGTATTCGAGAACGCGCCCGATTTCGTCGAGCCGATCGCGCTGCTGCTGGTGATCGTGATCGCGATGTTCGGCGCCGCGATGAAGGTGCGCGACGGCGGCCACATCGGCCTCGACTCGCTCGTGCGGCGCCTGTCGCCGGGCGCGCGCACCGTGGTGATCGCGATCCAGCACCTGAGCCTGATCGCGTTCGCGATCGCGATCATGGTCGGCTGCGGCAGCATGGCCGCCGAGACGATGGGCGACCGCATCCCGATCATCGGGCTGCCCGAGGGCGTTCGCTATCTGATCACGATTCCCGCGGCGATCGCCATCATCCTCTTCTCGCTCGAGCACCTGCTCGCGCTTCGTCGTTCTTCGTCGGGCCAATAACGTCATGGAACTCGCGATCCTGTCCGTCAGTTTTCTGATTTTCCTCGTGCTCGGCGTGCCCGTTTCGTTCGCGCTCGGAATTGCCTGCGTGCTGACCTATATGGTCGAAGGGCTGCCGATCGCGACCGCGATGCAGTCGATGATTTCGGGGATGAACGCATTCTCGTTCCTCGCGGTGCCGTTCTTCATCTTCTCCGGCGAGCTGATGCTGCACGGCGGCATCGCGGACCGGATCCTGCGTTTCGCGCAGGCAACCGTCGGCCACTTCCGCGGCGGCCTCGGAATGGCCAACGTCGTCGCGTGCACGCTGTTCGGCGGCGTGTCGGGCTCGCCGACCGCCGATACGTCCGCGATGGGCGGCGTGGTGATCCCGCTGATGAAGCGCGAAGGCTACAGCGCGGCCTACGCGGTCAACGTGACGACCCACGCATCGCTCGCCGGCGCGTTGATGCCGACGTCGACCAACATGATCATCTACGCGTTCGCCGCGCAGGGGATCACGGGGATGTTGCACGGCCAGCAGGTGAGCGGCGTGTCGATCGGCGACCTGCTGTTCTCCGGCCTCCTGCCGGTGCTGTGGGTGATGGGCTTCGTGCTCGCCGCCGCCTACTGGCAGGCCGTGCGTCACGGCTATCCGCGCCGTGAAGACGGATCGTCCGCGCTGCCGGCGTTCCCGGGCTGGTATGCGGTGCTGCGCAGCTTCGTCGGCGCGGTGCCGGGCCTGATGGTGATTGCGATCATCCTCGTGTGCGTCGCGAAGGGGATCGCCACCGCGACCGAAGCGGCCGCGATCGCCGTCGTGTATTCGCTCGTGCTGACCGCGATCGTGTACCGCACGCTGACCGTCGAGAAACTGCGCCGCGCGCTGTCGCATGCGGCGCGCACGACGGGCGTCGTGCTGCTGCTGATCGCCGTGTCGAACATGCTGCGCTTCCAGATGTCGTACCTGGAGATTCCGGATGCGATCGAAGGGCTGCTGAAGCAGTCGACCGCGGCGCCCTGGCTGATGCTGCTGTACATCAACATCATCCAGGTGTTCCTCGGCACGTTCGTCGACATGGCCGCGCACATCCTGATCACGACGCCGCTGTTTCTGCCGATCGCGATGGCGTGCGGCGTCGGGCCGGTGCAGTTCGGCATCATGCTGCTGCTGAACTGCTCGCTCGGCCTCGTTCATCCGCCGATCGGCTCGGTGCAGTTCGTCGGCTGCGCGATCGGCAACGTGTCGATCGGCGAGACGACGAAGATGGCGTGGCCGTATTACCTCGCGATCTTCAGTGCGATCAATATCGTCACGTACATGCCGTTCTTCTCCACCTGGCTGCCGAGCCTCATCAGCGGGCACGCGGTGTTCTGATCGCGCGTCTCGCCCGTCGCGGCGCCGGATGACCGAGGTTGTCCGGCGCCGCGGTCACGTTAATGGTTGCTTCACGCACGGCGAAGTCACAAGAGCAAGAAGACATGCATGGCGCGCCTGCGCGGCCGCCGCATTTGCGCTGGCCGAATCGCTCGCGCATGCGGCGGCGTAAGCGTATGTCTCGAACGGCGACAGCCGCGGCATTCCGGTGTTCGGCGTCGTCCCGGTCGCACGGCGGAAGTGCGCGACGGCAGTCATACGCAATGCGGCAACCTGTGCGATGATTCGGCGCTTCGCGTTCGTCGCAGAACGCCGCGGATCGCGGCGCCCGTTTCCGGGCCGCCGCCGATCGCATCGACATCCGGAGACGACATGCCCGCACACATCGTTCATGGCAGCACCCTGCATTACCAGGATCACGGCACCGGATTTCCGGTGCTGCTCGGACACAGCTACCTGTGGGATTCGGCGATGTGGGCGCCGCAGATCGACGCGCTATCGAGCCGCTATCGCGTGATCGTGCCGGACCTGTGGGGGCATGGCGCGTCTGGCCCGCTGCCCGACGGCACCCAGACGCTCGACGACCTCGCCGCACACGCGAGCGCATTGCTCGATGCGCTGGAGATCGATCAGTGCGCGGTCGTGGGCCTGAGCGTCGGCGGGATGTGGGGCGCGCGGCTCGCGTTGCGCGAACCGCAGCGCGTGCGCTCGCTCGTGCTGATGGATGCATCGCTGGAGGCCGAACCCGACGCGACGCGGCTGCGTTACTTCGGGATGCTCGATGCGATCGCCGCTGCCGGCTGCATCGCGCCGCCGCTGCTCGATGCGATCGTGCCGCTGTTCTTCCGGCCGGACGTGAACCTTGCCGACCCGGTGCCGACCGCGTTTCGCGCCGCGCTCGCGAACCTGCCGGCCGATCGGCTGCGGCAGTCGATCGTCCCGCTCGGTCGACTGATCTTCGGGCGGCCCGATACGCTGGCCGCACTCGCCGAACTGGATGCCGAGCGCACGCTGCTGATGTGCGGCGCGGGCGACATGGCGCGCCCGCCGTCGGAGACGGTGAAGATGGCGAGCGTGATCGGTTGCCGCCATGCGCTGGTGCCGGACGCCGGCCACATCTCGAACCTGGAGAATCCCGCGTTCGTCACGAGGACGCTGCTCGACTGGTTCGACGAACAGCAGCTCGCGGCGGGTTGAGCGCCGCGCGGCGTCGCAACGACTTGCGTTACTGCATCACTGCATCACTGGATTACGCGCGTTCGCCGACCGGCGTGAACTTGCCGTCGCGCACGCGCCCCTCGTCAACGCCGCGGCGAATCAGGTCCTGCGCTTCCGCGCGCCTCGCGACACACGGCGCGGAGCCGGGCAGCGGCCGCCGTGCGGTTTCGCGCAGCGCGAGCACCGACACGATGCCGATGAACTGCGAATGCACGGCGGCGGCGATTCGACACTTGAACCGCCGCTTGCGCATCAGAACATGTGGCGGATCCCGACGTTCGCGCCGACGGTCGTGCCGGTGACCGCGTAAAGCGCGTTGTTGATCCCGAGCCCGGTGTTCATCGCACCGTGGTTGTTGACCATCGCGACCTGCGCGTACAGCGCGGTTGCCTTCGACAGGCTGTAGGTCGTGCCGACGGCCGCGAGCAGCGAGTGATTGGCGGTGTCGTTGCGATCGCTGGTGAACCAGATGCCGCCGTTCAGGTCGACGGCGGGCGTGGCCTGGTAATCGAGGCCACCGCCATACACGTTGTTGCTGAACGATCCGCCGACCTTGTAGCTCGTGAACGATGCCTTCGCGGTGACCGGGCCGAAGCGGTACGCGGCGCCGATCGTGCGCCCGACGAACGCGACGGTGCTCGGCGTCGGCGTCGGGTTGGTGCCGTCGTTGCCGTCGTAGAACGCGGCGTCGACCATGAAGCCCTCATGTTCATACTTGAGGCTCGCCGAATACTGGCGGCCGGCCTGGAAGTCGCCTGCCTTGCCGCCGAATGCGAACATCGCGCTGCCGGTGAGGCCGGCGATCGTCGGGCTGGTGTACGACACGGCGTTCGGGTTGAACAGGCCCGTCACCAGCACGTTGTCGACGTAGTTGATCAGCCCGCTACCGAAGTGCGAGAAGCTGCGCGGATCCGAATCGAAGATCGCGAGCAGGAACGGCGAGTACTGCACGCCGGCCTTGACTGTGCCGAAGCCGCCATCGAGCCCGACCCACGCCTGGCGGCCGAAGAAGTTGCCGTTCGAATGGGCGAACGCGCCATTGGTGACGGCAAAGCCGCTTTCGAGCTGGAATTTCGCCTTGAGGCCGCCGCCGAGATCCTCGGTGCCGGTCATCCCGAACGTCGTCGGCGTCATGCCGGTGTCGGTCATCGCGAACTGATGGCCGGCGTTCGCGCCGGTGGCGGCGTCGAGCGTCTTGCTCGTGTACAGCAACGCCGCGTCGAGGTTGCCGTACAGCGTGACGCTGCTCTGCGCGAAGGCGTTGCTGCCGATCATCGCGCCAGCCAGCGCGGCGCAACCGATCACGATTCTGCTTTTCATTGGGTGTCTCCAGTGTTGTTGTACGTCGATGCATCGAACGGGGAATGCGCCGGACATCCGAAGCGGTGTCCGTCGCGCGGGCCGCATACGCAGGATGGGGCGCGGCGGAACGCACGTGCGTGGCCGGGTGTCGGCCGCATGCGACGCGTTCATGGCGGGGAATGGGCGCCCGAACGCGCGTGCGTCGAAGAGGTTGGGTAGGGCCGGCCGATGCCGGCCCCGTCGTTCAGAGTGACTGGCCGAGCTGCTCGAGGATCGCCGGATTCTCGAGCGTGGACGTGTCCTGCGTGATCGCCTCGCCCTTGGCGAGCGAGCGCAACAGGCGCCGCATGATCTTGCC
>NZ_LOSU01000008.1:0-47923 GCF_001522185.1 Burkholderia sp. RF2-non_BP3
GCGCCGATACGGTGGCCGGAAGCGCGGACATAGCGAACGAGCGAAGTACGGCGTGGGGGCTTGTGTATTTCATCCGTAGTGTAGATAACCTTGCGAACCGCCGGCGGAAACGCGAAGAATGGAATCACACGATCCCAGGCGTTGCGCCACGCCGCGCTGACCGTCGGGAATCTCTGGCCCCATGGCCCGTCGGCAAAGGCATCGAGTTCTGCCCGAGCCGCTTCGGCGCTCGGCGCGGTGTAGATCGGGCGAATCACGGCGGCTAATCCTCGACGGTCTTTCCAACTGGCGTAATCGAGACTGTTGCGGATCAGATGAACGATGCAGGTTTGCAGCGTGGTCGCCGGAAACACGGCGGCCAGCGCCTCGGGCATGCCTTTGAGGCCATCGGTCACGGCGATCAGGATGTCGTGGACGCCACGCGTTTTGAGGTCGTTGAACACCTTCATCCAGAACTTGGCGCCTTCGGTGCCTTCGATCCACAAACCTAGAATATCGCGCGTGCCGTCGGGCAGAATGCCCAGTGCAAGGTAGATCGCCTTGTTGCGGACCACGGCGTCTTCGCGAATCTTGACCCGCAGCGCATCAAAGAACACCACCGGATACATCGGTTCGAGCGGCCGTGCTTGCCAGGCGGTCACTTCGGCCATGACCTCGTCGGTGACCGAGCTGATGAAATCGGGCGAAACCTCGGTGCCGTATTGCTCCTGCAAAAATCCCTGAATCTCGCGCACGGTCATGCCCCGGGCGTACATGGCGACGATCTTGTCGTCGAAGCCCGTGAAGCGTCTATCGTGTTTGGGAATCAGCAGCGGTTCAAAGCTGCCGTCGCGGTCGCGAGGCACCTCGATACGGATCGGGCCGTCCTCGGTCAGGACTGTCTTGGCGCCCGTGCCATTGCGCTGGTTGGTCACGGCGCTCGGCTTGGCAGCGCCTGGCGGGTAGCCGAGATGGTGACTCATCTCGCCGCCCAGCGCCCGCTCGATCAGCGCCTTCTTGAGGGCCAGCGTCGCGGCATTGATCGCGTCTGCGGTCATCGGGCCGTTGCCGAATTGCTCAAGCAACTCGGCGGGAATGGCCGGCAGGTCTACCGGCTTGGCTTTCGGTTTGCGAGGCATACATCCTCCTTCGGAGCATCATATGCCTTGAACACGAAATTACTGACAGGCCCGCTTGTCGCTCGAGGGACACGAGTTTGAGTAACAACAGTATGTCTTGACTTTTCACCGGTCGCCCATGATTTCCGTTCACGGTCCACGGACGGACATCTTCCGCCCCTTACTAGGTCTGTCAACACATTTGAAGAAGCAAACTGCTCCCCGAGCATCTGCCAAGCGAGATCCTGACGTACTGGCCGGAATCGGGTGAAACCTGCGCGGCGTGCGGCGGCCCCGTGAAGCAACTCGGCGAGGACATCTCCGAGCAGCTGGAATATGTACCGGCCAGCTTCCGCGTGATCCGCCATCTGCGCCCGAAACTGACATGCACGTGCTGCGACCACATTACACAAGTTGCTGCGCCGAGCCGCCCCATCGAGCGCGGCCTGGCCGGTCCGGGCTTGCTGGCTCATGTGCTGGTCTCGAAGTTCGCGGAGAGAGGCGTCATTGATGGACCGCATACGATTCGACTTGCCCGACAAACTGCCGCGCCACCAAGTCGTGCGCTTTGCCGCGACGCTTCGATCAAAGGTGGAGGTGGGCCCTCCGAGGGAGTTACCCTCGTACCGCTCCCGGAACGCCAATTCTAGAGGAGGTTGAGGACCCGTGATGAACAAGACGCCACCACGAGAGACCTCGTGGGGGGGGAGTGTGAACAGGAAAACCAAACTACCGACCAATCATGGCAAACAGCTCGTGCCGGTGGAATCGGAATTGGCTGATTTTAAATCGGACTGTTCGGTATTCGACAGGGTCCTCGATGTACATGGAAAGCCGGCTGTCATCTGCGATGAGCGCGTCGCGCCACGCGTACACGCCGGTCGTGACCCTGCCGACCGAGTAGTAGCTCGAGGGGGCAATCATGGCAAACGGGCGGAGCCCACGTGATACGGCCGCAGGTATGCAGTCCCAATACCGACGCCCTTATCTAGGAATCGCTGCATTTGGCTGTTCCAGCGTCTCGCACTGACGAAGACCGTGGACGATTACGACACGCTGTCGCCATGGAAGACGCCCGTCAACTAACGAGAGTCGTTTAGTACTTCGTTGATGACAGTCCAAGACCTTTCCGTCTCGCGTTGATTGCCATCGTGCTGTGCCGCGACAATACACGCTTTCCATAAAGCCCAACCACGTGCACGATTCCACGTGTCTTCGTCAAAAGATAGCTTGTTCTGGAACACTGCACGGCTTGTTCCGGAAAATTGAGTCCAGGCGATTACAAGGTCGCACGCGGGGTCGCCCACTGCCGAGCTACCAAAGTCAATGACTGCACTCAGCCGCCCATCGGTGACAAGCAGATTGCTGAACGCGACGTCTCCGTGAACCCATGCCGGAGTGGCTCGCCACTCAGACTGCAAGGCAACGTTCCACAATTGCTCGACTGCTCTTGTGTCGATATTGCCCTCAAGTTCAGTAAGGGCTGCTCGAATTTCCTGATCGTAAACTGCTAACCGTCCGCCTCGATGAAAATTGTGCGGCCCGGCCAGCGGCCCGCCCTCAACATCGATTTGGTGCAGTGCGTGGAGAAACTCTGCAAGGGAGCTGGCGAATTGATTCATGTCTTCGATCAATTCTGCCTTGGCCGGCACACCCTCGATCCATTTATAAACAGACCATGGCCATGGATAGGTACTGCCGGGCATTCCCTTAACTAGGGGTGTTGGAATCTGGAGAGGCAAATGTGGCGCCAACTTAGGAAGCCACCAATGTTCCTTCTCGACTTGTGCAACGTATGCAGGGCCACTCGGCATCCTGACCACCATATCATTGCCCAAACGGAAGGTCCGATTGTCCCAGCCTCCAGGCTCGATCATTTCTACCGGCAGGCCCTCCCATTCGGGAAACTGCTCCTGGATCAATCGATGAACCAGCTGGTTGTCGATTTGTACGCGATTTGTATTCTGCATCCTGCCTCGGAGTCGTGGTAACAGCAAGCGCTGAAGGTTACCACTCATCCTAACCAATACTCTGAAGGACGTCGTTCGCGGACCGCTTACGTTCAAACCTGAAGTGCGTTTCAGCGTAAGAGGCGTTGCAGCGCCAGACTTCCTTCCCATCCCGATCGAAGATCGCAAGCCCCTTTGTTATCGTGCACCGCACCTGTGGAAACACGGCACTGTGTCCATTCATTGCGGCAGATAGAGCGTTCCGCTCCTTACAGCTTGCCAAGCATTTGCCGTCGCGCAGAGCCATCACCGCTACCAAATCTCTCGAAAATAGCCTTATCTTACCCTGTCAACACGTCAGTCAAGCAGCGCTTACGTAAGGCCACGAGAGCATTGGACTACAGCGTGGCCAAGAGTCGCTCGGCAGTCGCCTTGAACACTGCGAACGCGTCTTTAAAGACAGGGCGATCGGCCCCATAAATCAGTGGGATGAGCTTGTTGGCATACTCGCTCTGAGTTTGCCTATCGTGCTCGATTTCAGCGAGCGCGTCCTTCATGCACTTTGCCGGATCTGCTTCGAACGCCGCATGTTTTGCAAATTCGGCACGGTCAAACTCGACCAAATCTGCGAAATGCGTTGTAGCGCGCTCAACAGCATCTTTGTCGACGGACACGATACGCCAAGTATCGTAGATGTGTCGAACGAGTGCCTCATCCCAATCGTCGCGAACCCTCGCTCGATGCTCTGCGAACCGCCTCATGAACGAAATGACTTTCTCGGCAAGTGTTTCCTCTACTGAGACACAGCACATTGTGAACGGCGCGTTGTCCTGGCCCACCAATCGATAGACCAGATAGTCGAGCGGCTCATCCGAGATGTCAAAGTAGGGTGTGCGCACCGTGAACTCCACGCTCAGATGAGTGCGGAGACTATGGTGCGTCGGATAGACCGATGCGTATCGCCAACTGCTCCCAAAATAGCGGTTTGAATTCCTTGCGATCGCCATATCTTTGATCTCTTCGAATCCTAACCCCTCTAAGACCGTCGCCACCTTACCCTTGAGCGAGGAAAAATGATTCTTCAACTGGTTTTGACTGAGACCGTGCTCAGGTGCAAGGATGATCTTGAGATCGATGTCCTCCGACATTCGTTCGATGAGGTCATGCGCCTTTGAGAGACTCGTACCACCACAGAACACGAGCCGCACGTGCTCGTGTTCGATGGTGGTCAGAGAACGCAAAGCGTCTGTTACATGGATGTCTTTTTCGAGGATTGCGGCTGAAATGTCGCCAAGCGTTTGCTCAGCGAGTAGCTCGTCGATCAAGTCCCGTTGATTGTCTGTAATTGTTTTCATATTTGACGGTTCTGCTACCAAAACCAAGCTTCCGCGAAATGCGCCGGTTACCCGTATTGATCACTACGCCAGCGGGGATCTGTGTCGTCCTCCCAGTGTTGTATTCTGCCGTCAATCGACTCGGGTAAATCTTCACGCCCAGTTTTTCGAGAGCTTGCGAGGCCAGGAACTCGACTGGCATAACCGGAATAGGTTTGCCGCTCAGCTTGCTGCGTTTGGCTTTTGCATATACTCCGACCCCAATTTTTACGACCGTTCCCTCGTCGATCAACTTCCGCAATGCTCTGCTAAGTTGAGCATCACTCCCCATTTTTGCGAAGTCAGCCCGCAGAAAGACATCGGCCTTTCGCCGGCTGACCACATTCCTGAGTTTATCTTCCAGGATCATGACAATCTCCCGCGCACAATAAACTGTAAGGCATTGATTTAAATGCATAAAATACGTCAAACAACACTCATTGAGTATATCACGGCGAGCTTCAGCCGCCACGACGATCCGGGATTTAACAACGGGTCGGTGACGCTCGTGCAGGCGTGGCGAACGCGGTCGGCACGTTGCGGACTCATTTCGGTGCAGCACACGGTTCATCGTGTGGCGCTTGCCAGTGCGATCTCGCGCGAATTCGTCGACGTAGTTCCCATAGAAGGGTATGCAGATAGCCTGCCGGGCTCGTCGCCGCGTCGGAATCGCTGCAACGATCAGGTCATGCTGTGGTTACTGTTGCATCCCGCCGATGAACCTGTGCGCGGCTGGATATCCGAATCATCTTCTGGACGTCGGTGATGTCGGGAACGTGCTGCAACAGCACCGGTTGCTCGGTCAGGAGAGTTGCGCAAAGAATCGGGAGCACCGCGTTCTTGTTTGCCGAGGGTTGTACAACCCCGCGAAGCGGCACCCCACCGTGAATCAACAGATCCGCCATGACAACACCTTTCCATTCGATAATCTCGTTCAGGCGGGTAAGCCTGACTGGATTGCCACCGTCAGAGACAAAGCACATGCAACGAGGCCGCGTCGTCACGTGGTTTCATGCCGTCCGGTGTATGTTGCCGTTCATATCCTCTTAATCGAGCGAACAGCGTTCCCAGTCCCTCGGTGGCGACAAAATCGATCACATCACCGTGGCTCATCAGCCCGTAATGCTCCCACGCACGCGATAAGCCATCGGTGCCAATCAGCATGTGGCACGGTGTGACGACGGTATGGCGCCGGTGAGTGGCGTCGGCCGCGCTGCAAGGATTGAGCGTCAGCGCCGTCGTGCCCTGATTGTGCTGCTGCTCGATTCGCCTCTGGCGCAACGCCTGCAACTTCTCGCCAGAAAATCCCGAACACGGTTGCCACATGGCCTGCGGCTCGAGTGACGACCATGAGCGATCACCGGAAATCGCTCCTCTTCGCTCATGCGGTGCCAATATCGCGAAACAATCCGCGTACTGGTAGACGTCCACCACAATGTGATCCCGCATGTGATGCACATCGGCAATCGTGCAGGCCGCGACGGGATAGGCCCAAAGCGGCGTATTCGGCGCGAGCGACATATATTGGCGCCGGAGCTCCGCGAGCGCCAGCCGCAGCAGGCCAGTATCAAAGCCACCTTGACGCAAGTCGTTCGCCAGAAAGTCGGAAAGTGCAACCGCAAACCAATGCGCATCGGAGCATTGATCGAACGTCGTGAACGGACGTTGCGTCAGATGGGAGCCCCATCGATCACCCATGCCTTGAAGCGCGATTCGGACAGTACATAGCCGACAACATCTTCTGACGGTGTGCATGACGCCGAATCCGATTGCATGGAAAGAATCTGAAACATGTCGTGCAAGATGTGCCTCCGATTGTCATCAAGACAGTTCGTTCCAGCAAAGCTTCCAGTAAAACAATGGGAGATTCATCGGACGGGGTTTCTCGAAGTCGATCCAGGCGGAGTCATCATGCTCGTCGCTGAGCGAAACGTCGCAATCAGCGAATTCGCATTCAAAACATGCAACCAGAACGAATTTTCCGGGAATCACTTCGAACGAGCCGCTACCGACGTAATGCGCGCGCGATACGGTGAGCATGCACTCCTCCTGAACTTCACGCGTCAGCGCCTGTTCAAGCGACTCGCCCATTTCCGGCCGCCCCCCGGGAAGCTCCCACTCTCCGCGTGGGTTTCGTAAAAACAGGACCGACTGCTTCCTGCGGATGATCGCCTTGACGCTGACCGGAACCATATATGAGTCAACCCTGTTCAAAAAATTCGTAGAATCCTGTTCATACACCATCACAAAGGCGATTTTCCTCGCGCATATGCTGGCTCCATTACCAAGCGCCTTTGCCGCTTGGTCAATTTATCTCGATCGATACGTTGCACCAGCGACCTCGAGTGATTTGGTGTCGGTAGCAGCAACGATAGATCGGCATGTTCGGCAGGTCTTCGATAATAGGAATATGAGTTAGTGTAGCGCACGAATATCGCCCGGCGCGGCTCGCTGCTTTCGACATGGTAGGTACCATGTACCAGCGCCTCGAAAAAATTAGCGCATCGCCCGTGGTCAGGAATATATGCTTGATCAGCGGATTGGAATTAGGATTTCGATATTCATCGGGAACTGAAAAATTCGCTCGATGCGATGCGGGAATGCAGCAGAGATGGCTGGCGCCGGAGTTCATGTCGGAGAGTGCGTACAGGACGCCCGTCAAACCGTTAAATATCTTGCCACTCTTCACAAAATAAAACACCCCATCTTCAAACATGTCCGCTTGGTGATGCATCTTCCCGCCAGCGCTAATGAAATTTTCGTCGGCACAGAAGATATGATCCAATCGGAGCCTCGAGGAAAACAAGCGAGCGAGTATTGTGTAAACTGACTCAATATCTATCAGCGATCGCCAATTTTTCGACCAATTTAAATTTACATCATGCAAATAGTGAACAAGGAGATTTTTTCGCCAGAAATCATTGATTTCATCGGTTGGCATTTAATTTGGCGCATTTTTTACAACAATACAGTCATTGACATCGAGCTCGTATGTAAGTCTTTTAATATATTTCATTGTGCCCCTCATTTGAATGATTTCCATGCTTCAAGGAAATTACCCTGACTTTGTGTTTCGGTACCGCCCCAGATGTCATTTCATTTGCTTGGCATTAGGTAAGTATGCTAAATAATGCGTTTTGCACTGCGTTGGCGTCATGCCGCGCTGGTGAAGCATCTCCACGATTGAGCAGGACGGCGAGAATCCAGGCATAAAGAAGCCGCAGCTTCGTGAGGATCATCCGCAGGTTGTGGCCGGCGCCGTATAACGCCGCATGAATTGCATTGCCCAGCGCGCCCTGGAGCCAGTTGCTACCCAGCTTGCCGTCGGCCTTCATGTCTCTGACGGCTGGCTCATTCGCGCTGCGTCGCCGAATCATCGCGCGTGGACCGCAGGTGATGCCGCGTCGCAATCCTGGGTGATAGATCGTCACTCCGTCGATGGCGACGCCTTTGTAACCACGATCGATGTTGGCTATTTCCGGTTGTATATCGCTCAGGATTGCCGCCTGTTCCAGTGCTTCGGCCAGCATATGTCTGTCGTAGGGATTACCCGGCATCGAGCGAGCCCCCACCACCAAGTCTTCCTCGTGCGTCGTTGTGATCGTCTCCTTCACGCCGAACTTGTAAGGCTTGCGTGCCTTGCCCTCCGCCGGGTACTCGACTTGGGGCGCATGCAGCGCGTAAAGCTTGTTTTTGTCCTTCTGCTTTTGCGTCAGAATCCGTTTCGTGCGGTCAATCAGGTTTTCCAACGCCGTGCGGCTTTGCTCAGCGACGGAATCGAGTTGCCATTTGACGTCGCGCATCGCGTGCCCCACCCGCGAACGCAAGGTCTGCAGCGACTTTTTCATGAACTCGTATTGCTTTGCATGTGCGTAGCGGCAGATCTGACTCGCCACGCGGGGTGCCCCGCGGTTGTAGTTCTGCCACAACTCCAGGCCGCGCCGGGCTGCAGCCTTCGCCAGATGCGTGCGACACTGCTCAAGCAACCGCGAATCGGTCGGATGCGCGATCTCCTTCTCGACCCATTGCCAGACGACCTCTTCATTGGACAGGTCGAATCCGTGCTGCAAATAGAGCAAGCCAGCAATCAGGCGCGGCGAACTCGCCGACCACCCACGGCGCGACACGAAGCTTTCGCTCATCGACACGCTTAACCGATTCCAGTCGATTAACTCGACCAAGCGCACCAACGGGTGCGTCAAGTTGATCTGTTCGCGTAGCGGATGCCGGAACAAATTTCCTTCCGGTACGGGCGTCTTGGGACCCATCCACACCCCATCGAAATTAGCGGGATTCGCGCGCCCATATGCCGGCTTCCTGCAATTCTCACAGTCATATATCGAGCTCAACGCCGCGCCGAGCAAGGCTTGCCGGATTATTCAGGGGCGACTATTGAGTTGAGCTGCCGCATTTCGTCGATCTTCGATCCGCATCGGCGTTGAGCTCTGTTGGCCGGAGACTTCAAGGATCTGTCGTCGAATCGATAAAATATCGTCAAGCGCAGTGCCACCTCGAATTGTCGCGGCAGCACTCACTGGCGCAGCCTGCGCAATAGGGCCCATACCTGCCTCCCGCGAAAATTTAACTTTCTCGAAATTCATGAAGCATTGCTGGTCAAATTCGATCATGGCCAGCAGATAAAGCAGTCCACATTCGTCGGGATAACATAGCCTGTTACAGGCCCAACCAGGACAATCAGCACATCGATCTGCGTTTCGAGGCGGCCTACATCCAGGCTGCCGCGAACGTCACAGGCGGGGAGGCGAATGCGCAGGCGACCATCACGATGTCATGCGAGTAGGACGGCGTGCAGTCCTGCCACGCGTGGATGACACGGAGGATTGCGTGCGTCCATGCGTTGGCGGTAGTTCTGACCCTGCCTCGTTTTCACGTTCAGAATTGAAATGAACGCGTCTGTGCGCCGGTCAAAACCGGCAAGGTGTTGCGTAAATGAAAGTGGAGTTTCCAATCGCCACCATGATGCGATTGTTGCCCACACCCGTGACATGAATGCCGATCAGGCCACAGCTCTCGACTGGTCAGTCAGTTGGTATGGCTCTTCACATACACGCGCGCAAGAACACGAGCCCTGCATGTCCGCCGTGGGTCCGAGCGGCTTGCAGAAACAGAATTACGAAGTGGCGATAAGTTTATTGGCTACGTGGCGATGTCGAAGCGGCTGACTGGGTGACGCAGTGGTTCGGAACGCCTTGGCTCAAAGATGCCCCGGTTCATCCGCTGCAACATGCTTTGAAGAACCTGGGGCGGGCATACAGGAATTTCTTTGCAAAGCGTGCAGCGTTCCCGAAGCTTGCCAAGCGCGGCCAGCGCGACAGCTTTCGTTATCCAGATCCGAAGCAATTCAAGCTCGATCTGGCCAATGGTCGGATTTTTCTGCCCAAGCTGGGCTGGATGCGGTTGTCGCGCCAAGTGCCGGGCGTGCTGCGCGATGGCACGGTAAGCCTGTCGGGCGGCAAGTGGTTCGTCAGCATCCAGACCGAGCGAGAGGTTGAGCAGCCGATGCCGCATGCCGAGATACGCCAGTCGTCCATCGATTGCAGTCTCGCGCGAAATACGGACTGTGCAGCGTAGCGAGAAATTGATGAGCGGGCGATTGCGATCCGAACATCTCGCTCACCCGAATGGGACAAAAAGAGGCGACACCTCTGCTGGACGTAGAGGGCGTCTATGGCGAGCGTCTTGCCGCTTTCGGACCAGTTTGAGGGGGCAACGTGCTGATTCGCTATGAGAGGGTGTGCTCTCCGTGGACGCGCTCCACTGGCTTCCCTGTCTGGCATCTTGGAGGTGCACGAGCGAGGGCCCGCAGTTGGTGGGACGGTAGTGCCGCCCGATGTTCCGGGCGGCAGGTTCCAAGCCCCATGAGTTGTAGACAGACAAGCAACTGCCTACAGCGCAATATTGCCCGGCGACGGGAGTGTCGGCTATCGGACGGGGCCGCAATCGGAGTCGGAATGGGCTGATTCAGCGGGCAGTAGCAGTTTAGGATGAGATATCCGCCCGGTACGGGGAGCATGGTGTACCAATTTTGCTGGTCTGTTTGCCGGGGCGCGTGGCCGACCATGACCGTGGCTGCGCTTTGGGAGATGCAGTTCGGCCGATATGGCCACGGCTCCTGCAGTGAAGCGGCCGAGTCGCGAAGGCGCGGGCCGCAAGCTGTTGCCGGATCACCTTGAGCGTGAAGAGCGCATCCATCTGCCGGCCGACGAAGACTGCCCTGATTGCGGCGGGCAACTCAAGCCGCTAGGCGAAGACGTCGCGGAACAGCTCGAACACGTGAGGGCGCACTTCCGCGTGATTCGTCACAGCCGTCCGACGCTGGCCTGCGCGTGCCGCGATCGCATCGTGCCGACTGCGGCACCGGGTCGGCCGATTGATCGTCGCAGCCCGGGTCCGGCACTGCTCGCACACATCGCCGTGTCGAAGTTCGCGTACCACATTCCGCTGTACCGCCAGGCAGCTATGTACTCGCGTGAGGGCGTCGAGATCGATCCGGGCGCAATGGGGGTATTGGACGGACAGCATCACGATGCTGTTCGCACCGCAGGTCGACGCCGTGCGCCGCTACGCGCTGGCTGGCGGGAAGGTTCATGCGGACGACACGCCGCTGCCAGTGCTGGCGCTTGGCAATGGCCGCACGAAGACAGGACGTCTGTGGGTCTATGTGAGTGATGATCGGCGAGTGCCTCCGAAGATCCGGCGGCGGTCTGGTTCGCCTGCACGCCCGATCGACGGGGCGAGCATCCATAGCGCGGAATCTTGCAGACTTCGCCGGCGTGCTGCAAGCCGACGCGTTTGCGGGCTACGCCGCGCTGTATCGCGGCGGCACCATTCAGGAAGCATGCCTGCATGGCCCACGCTCGCCGAGAGATCCATGATCTACATGCCGTCCGTCCCAATGCGGTAACGGAGGAAGCTCTGCGGGGTGTGGGGCACTGCAACTTGGCGGCTGCGCGCATCGCTTTACCGCAAACAGCTTCCGAACGCTTTGCGATCTGGCGAAAATTCACCAGTGACTCCCAGAATCCGTCTGCAGTACGAGAGAATCATTTACGTTCCCACCGAGCGCTCCTTGCAGCCGCCAAGTTGACAGTCCCAGTGGGACTGGTACCGTTCCGGCTCGCGCGTTTCGTGCCGCTGGTGTCAACGGCCGGGCCATCGCGCTGGTGGCTTTGAAGCGCACGCGCGCCGTGCTTCGCGACTACCGCGTCGGCACGCGATCGATTTGAGCTTCGGCGGGTCGATCCGGCTCTACTGTGCGAACTTTTGGCTAATGGTGCGCCCCCACGGGCGATGCGATTCTAGCGTCCTGTGACGAAATCGATTTCGGGGCTGTTGGTACGGGTGAGGCAGCATAGAAATTGCGATGTCAACGCCCCCGACCCGGTGCACATTGAGGGTTGATGCATGTCAAGAAGCTCAGGCACATTCGACTTAACCTCCATACCAGCGAGGTGTTCGACACTTCATAGGAATTCGTCCAGTTGAGGACGAAGACCCTGTCCGGCTGATAGCCGGAGCGGGCCGCCACCATCAGCCATTCAGCCTCCTCGGCGTCATTCTCGGCGTGTCATGATGAAAGCGCATTCGTCTACGCAAGTGCACCCGGTGGCGGTCGATCGGGCAGGGATTCAGACGCTGATCGACGTGCTCGCCGGAATCGGCTACCGGGTAATCGGGCCGACTGTTCGGGATGGGGCGATCATCTATGACGACGTGGCTTCCGTCGGCGATCTTCCCGTTGGCTGGACCGACCGACAGGATGCAGGACACTATCGCATCGAGCGGCGCGATGACGAAGCACTGTTCGGATTTGCGGTCGGGCCGCATTCGTGGAAGCGCTTTCTTCATCCGCCGATCGAGCGTCTGTTTGCGGCCGTCGATACCGATATCGGCGTCGCCATCGTGCCCGGCGCACACGAATCGCGCAAGCTCGCGCTCATCGGCGTAAGAGCGTGCGAGTTGCACGCCATCGCCATTCAGGATCGCGTTTTTTGTGAAGGCCGCTACATCGATCGGCGCTACGCACAGCGACGGCGCGATGTGTTCATCGTCGCGGTCAACTGCGGCCAAGCGGGCGGGACGTGCTTTTGCACGTCTATGCAAACCGGACCGGCGGTCAATTCGGGTTTCGACCTGGCACTGACGGAACTGCCGCCCGGCGAGGGTGGGGCCATTGTCGTCGAAGTCGGCAGCGATGCCGGAGCGGCGCTCGTCGAGCGCATCCCGCATCGCCCGGCAACCGACGCAGAGTGCGACGCGGCGAGGGCAGTGGTCGAGCACACGTCCGGCCAGATGGGACGTACGATGCAAACCGACGGGATCCGGTCGCTTCTCCAGAACAACCCGAATCATCCGCGCTGGACTGACGTCGCAGGGCGATGCCTGAGCTGCGGCAATTGCACGATGGTCTGCCCGACCTGCTTCTGCACGACCGTGGAGGATCATGGCGACCTCGCGGGGTCGAAGGCCGAGCGCGTGCGCAAATGGGACTCGTGTTTCACGCTGGATTTCTCCCATCTGCATGGGGGCAGTGTGCGCAACACAGCGGCCGCCCGGTACCGTCAATGGCTGACGCACAAGCTTGCGAGCTGGATCGACCAGTTCGGCACATCGGGTTGTGTCGGTTGCGGACGTTGCATCACCTGGTGTCCGGTCGGTATCGACATCACGGAAGAGGTTGCGGCAATCCGGGGCACATCTGGAAACGCGCAGGAGCAAACGGATGGAAGGGCTTGAGCACATTCTTGCAGAGCATCCGTTCTTTGCCGGATTCGACGCGCGGCATCTTGAAATCGTTCAAGGCTGCGTGTCCAACCGCCGATGCGAGGTGGACCAATATGTCTTGCGCGAGGGTGAGCCTGCGGACGAATTCTACCTAATTCGCCACGGTCGCATTGCGCTGGAGATTTCCTCTCCCGGACGAAAGCCCGTCGTGGTCGAAACCATCGGCGCAGGCGAGATCGTCGGGGCCTCATGGCTCATTTCTCCCTATCGGTGGATGTTCGATGCGCGGGCATTGGAGTTGACCCGGTTGATCGGCATCGACGCCGCATGCTTGCGCGAAAAGTGCAAGCGCGACCACGATTTCGGCTATCAGATGATGAAGCGCTTCTTGCCGATCCTCGCGAAGCGCTTACATGCCACCCGGATGCAGATTCTCGATGTCTATGGAAAGCACTGATACGGCCGGCGCGCCGTCCTACGATCCGCTCGTGCCACGTATTTGCCGTGTCGCGCGCCGGCATCGGGAGCTTCGGGACACCGCCACGCTCGAGATCGTGCCGTTGTCGGGCGCGCGAGCGCTGATCGGCTCCGGCCAGTTCAACATGCTGTACGTGTTTGGTGTAGGCGAAGTTCCGATCAGCACGAGTGGCGATCCGGCCGACGATGCGGCGTTCGTGCATACGATCCGAGAGGTCGGCGCGGTCAGCCGGGCGCTCGCGCGGCTCTCGCCGGGCGCGACGCTCGGCGTGCGCGGCCCGTTCGGCGTCGGCTGGCCGATTGCCGCTGCCGCCGGCACGGACGTCGTGATCGTTGCGGGCGGACTCGGACTCGCTCCGCTGCGGCCGGCGATTTACGAAATCATAGCCCGCCGCAGCCGGTTTGGCCGGGTCGCGATTCTGTTCGGCTGCCGCCATCCTGACGAAATCCTCTATCGTCGCGAGCTCGAACGATGGGGCCGGTATCTGGACATCGACGTCGACGTGACCGTGGACCATGCGGATGCCGACTGGCACGGCAACGTCGGCGTCGTGCCTGCGTTGATTGCCCGCACGGCGTTCGATCCGCGCGAGGCAACGGCCTTGGTCTGCGGACCGGAGGTGATGATGCGCTTTGCAGTCGCCGCGCTGAAGGAAAGAGGCGTGCCCGACGATCGCATTTACCTGTCGATGGAGCGCAACATGAAGTGCGCGGTCGGCCACTGCGGTCACTGCCAGTTCGGCTCGACGTTCGTTTGCAAGGATGGGCCCGTCATGCGATACGACGCGATTGCCCGCATCTTCGCGGTTCGGGAGATCTGACATGCATGAACGACATCATCCGAGGCTTGCCGTCTGGAAATTCGCGTCATGCGACGGTTGTCAGCTGTCGCTGCTCGACTGCGAAGACGAGCTGCTGGGCCTGGCGGATACCGTCGACATCGCAAGTTTCCCCGAGGCCTCGAGCGCCGTTGCCCGCGGCCCCTACGATCTTTCGCTCGTCGAAGGTTCGATCACGACCGCGCACGACGCGCAACGCATTCGGCAGGTGCGGCGGCAATCGAGGTATCTCGTCACGATCGGCGCGTGCGCCACGGCGGGCGGGATTCAGGCCCTGCGCAATTTCGCCGACGTGAATGCGTTCGTTTCCATGGTCTATGCGTCGCCGCAGTACATCGAGACGCTGGCGACATCCACGCCGATTTCCGAACACGTTCCGGTCGATTACGAACTGCAAGGCTGCCCGATCGACAAGGGACAGCTTCTCGACGTGATTGCCGCGTTCATCGCTGGCCGCAAGCCCGCGATTCCCACCCACAGCGTCTGCATCGAATGCAAGGCGCACGGCGCCGTCTGCGTTCTGGTGCAGGGCACCCCTTGCCTCGGCCCCGTCACGCACGCCGGCTGCGGCGCGCTTTGTCCGTCGTTCCGGCGGGGCTGCTATGGCTGCTACGGTCCGATGGAGACACCCAACACGACGGCGCTGGCGAACGAATGGCAGGCGCGCGGCGCCGCGCCGCGCGACATCCGCCGGGCGTTTCGGACATTCTATGCAGCAGTGGAGCCCTTCACGAGCGAGAGCGAGCGCCATGCCGAATAAGACGCGGACGATTCACGTCGATTATCTCGCGCGCGTTGAAGGGGAAGGTGCGCTCGACCTGCGCATTCGCGGCGATCGTGTCACGTCGGCTCGGTTACGCATCTTCGAGCCGCCCCGTCTGTTCGAGGCGCTACTCAGAGGGCGCGGCTACGCCGAAGTGCCCGATATCGTCACGCGAATTTGCGGAATCTGCCCGATTGCGTACCAGATGAGCGCGGTTCACGCGATCGAGCGCGCGTTCGGCGTCGAGGTCGGCGGGCAATTGCGCGCGCTGCGACGGCTGATCTATTGCGGCGAGTGGATCGAGAGCCACGCATTGCACGTCGTCATGCTGCACGCGCCGGACTTTCTCGGGTTCCCGGACGCGATCGCGATGGCCCGCGTGCACGGCGACGCGGTCCGGCGCGGCCTCGCGTTGAAAAAGGCCGGCAATGCGATGCTGCGCGTGCTGGGCGGCCGCGAGATTCATCCCGTCAACGTCAGGGTTGGCGGTTTTCATCGTGCGCCCGGGCGTTCCGACCTCGCGCCGCTTGCGGCGATCCTCGAGGAGGCGCGCGAAACGGCCGTCGACCTCGTTCGGTGGGTCGCGGCGTTCCCGTTCCCCGATTTTGAGCGCGACTACGAGTTTGTCGCGATGCGCCATCCCGACGAATACCCGCTCAATGAAGGCCGTCTGATGTCGAGTCGCGATATCGACATCGACGCCAGCGCGTTCGAAACCGAATTCGAGGAACGGCATGTTGCCCATTCGACGGCACTGCACGCGCATGTCAAGCGACGCGGTGCGTATCTGGTTGGGCCGCTCGCGCGCTATGCGCTGAACTTCGACCGTCTGCCCGTTTCAGTGCGCGAGTTCGCGCGCGACGCCGGGCTCGGCCCGATGTGCCGGAATCCATTCCGGAGCATCGTCGTGCGGGCACTCGAAATCGTTTATGCGTGCGAGGAGGCACTCAGGCTGATCGCGGCATACGATCCGCCCGAGCCAGCCGCGCTGCCTGTCGAGCCGGTCGCAGGAGTCGGTTTCGGGTGCACTGAGGCGCCACGCGGCATCTGCTGGCACCGGTACGCGTTCGACGCTGAAGGGACGATTCGCGAAGCGCGCATCGTCCCACCGACGTCGCAAAACCAGCCGAGCATCGAAGCGGATCTCGCCGCGCTTGCGGCGCCGCTCGTCGATGCGACCGACGACGTCATCCGCGAGCATTGCGAGCGCGGGATCCGGAATCACGATCCGTGCATCTCGTGTTCCGCGCATTTCCTCAACTTGAATGTGAGACGAACATGACAGGCACGACCGAACGGCAGGTTCGGCGACCTGCAATCCGCAGCGTGCGCGTTATCGGGGTAGGCAATCCGGACCGCGGCGACGATGGCGTCGGTTGTCTCGTCGCGAAGCGGCTCGCCGGCCGCTTGCCGGCCGACGTCTCGCTGCTGGCGCGAGGCGGCGACGTGATGGATATCGGTGAGGACATGACCGATATCGACGCATTGGTCTGCATCGACGCTGCCGCTCCAACGGGTTCGCCCGGCCGGGTCAGCCGGATCGATCTGACAAAGCAGACGATCGAGCAGGGCGCGTCGTTCGCGTCCAGTCACGGGCTTGGCCTCGCGGAGGCGATCGCGCTTGCTGAAGCGCTTGGTACCGCGTCGCGGGACATCGTGATCTATGCGATCGAGGGTGTGTCGTTCGACCCCGGCGCGGCGATGACGCCTGAAGTGGCCGCCGCTGTGGGCGAGGTCGCGGATCGGGTCGTCACGGAGGTGGGCAGGCTCAGGCGGCGCGTGAAGGAGGGTTCAGACGATGCATGAAACAGGACTGGTTCGCGAACTCGTGCGCAGAATCGCCCATGCGGTCCACGAGGCAGGCGCCAACGGAGTGAGCGACGTTCACGTCTGGATGGGTGCGCTGGTGCCATTTTCCCTGGAGCATTTTCGCGAGCATTTCGAAGAGGAAGTGCGCGGAACGCCCGTTGAGGGTGCGGCGCTCCATATCGAATCGTCCGACGATATCGACGACACGAACGCGCAGCACGTGATTCTGAAGCGAATTAGTCTGCGCGTACCACCTGACGAGCAGGACGGGCCATGATGAAGGGCATCTTGCGCTCGGCCAGCGAGGGCGGTGCTCTCCAGCGGTTGCGCGTCACGGTGACCGGTGAGGTGCAGGGCGTCGGATTCCGGCCGTTCGTGTATCGGCTTGCGGCAAGCGAAGGGCTCGCGGGCTTTGTGCGCAATACCGGCGATGGCGTGCTGCTCGAGGTCGAAGGCTCGCGTGTCGCGCTCGCGCGCTTTGTCGAGCGCCTCGATACGGAGGCTGCTGGGCCCATGCACATCCGCGAGCGGCAGATCTGCGAGATTGCATTGCAAGGTGGAAACGTCTTCCAGATCGCACCCAGCACGCGTGAGGCCGGACACTTGCCGGTGATACTGCCCGACCTTGCCGTCTGCGCGGATTGCCTTGCTGAGATGGCCGATCCGGACAACCGGCGTTATCGCTACCCGTTCACGACCTGCATGCATTGCGGCCCGCGCTTTTCCATCATTGAAGGGGTTCCGTACGATCGGGCGCGCACTACGATGCGGCAATTCGCGATGTGCGCCGCGTGCCGCGCCGAGTACGACGACTCTGGCTCGCGGCGCTTTCATGCTGAGACCAATGCCTGCCCGCGCTGCGGGCCGGGGCTGATGCTGTGGGATGCCGACGGACGGGGGAGGGCGACCGGGCAACAGGCGCTGCGCGAAGCGGCAAATGCGCTGCGCAGAGGTGAAATCGTCGCGATGAAGGGCCTGGGGGGCTTCCAGTTGCTCGTCGATGCGCGCGACGAACCGGCGGTGCGCCGTCTGCGCATGCGAAAGAACCGACCGACGAAGCCGTTAGCGATCATGGCACCGTCGGGCGTGGCAGTCATGGCACTCGCCGACACAGACGCCGTGGAGCAACGGTTACTGTCTTGCGCTGCTGCTCCGATCGTGCTGCTGCGCTCGCATGCGCACGCCGGGCTGGTCGCGCCAAACGTTGCACCCGGCAACGCGTGGCTCGGTGTCATGCTGCCTTACACGCCTTTGCATCATCTTTTGATGGGCGAACTGGGCTTTCCGATCGTTGCGACGAGCGGTAATCGCGGCCGCGAACCGATCGTCGCCAGCGAGCACGAAGCTCTCGAGCGCCTTGGCGGCCTGGCGGACTGCTTTCTCGTGCATGACCGGCCGATCGCGCACCCGATTGATGATTCGGTCGTCCGGGTAATCGCAGGCGAGTCGGTCGTGTTGCGGCATGCACGGGGCTATGCGCCGCTTGACCTTGCACTGAGCGATCCGGAAGGGAGCGATGCGGCCGGTTGCATCGCGCTTGGCGGACACGGAAAGAGTGCCGTCGCTGTCTCGTCGGCGGGCCGGGTCGTGCTCGGCCCTTATATCGGCGACCTCGATGCAAGCGCCGTGCGCGAGGCCTTCGCGCGATCGGTCGACGCCATGACGGCGCTGTACGGCGTCGCGCCGGGGACCGCGGCTTGCGACATGCATCCCGACTACCACAGCACGCGGTTCGCCGAGCGTGATCCGACTCGGGTACTGCACGTTCCCCATCACGTGGCGCACGTGCTCGCCGGAATGGTCGATAACGGTCTTGACGAGCCGGTGCTCGGCGTAGCGTGGGACGGCAGCGGCGTTGACGGCGACGGGACGGTCTGGGGCGGCGAATTTCTTGCGATCGACCACCGGCGCTACCGGCGCGTCGCACACTTGCAACCGTTCCGATTGCTCGGCGGTGACGCCGCTGCACGAGAGCCGAACCGTTCTGCACTTGGCGCGTTGCATGCAATATATGGCGGCGCGGCGTTGTCGATGACAAGTCTGCGCCCGGTTGCGGCTTTTGCGGCCCGCGAGCGTCAGTTGTTCGCGGCTATGCTCGGACAAGGCGTCCATTCGCCCTGGACGTCGAGCGCCGGGCGATTGTTTGATGCCGCCGCAGCCATCGTGGGGTTATGCGCGCAATCGAGCTTTGAAGGAGAGGCCGCCATCGCCCTGGAAGGGGCAGCGATGCGCGCAGCGCGTGCGCACCCGCTCGACGCGCCTGTGCTGCGCGAGGAGGGGGGGGCATGGATTGCAGACTGGCGTCCGATGTTTGCGTCGCTCACGGAGGCCACCGGCGAATGTGTTCCCGCGGAGGCGCTCGCGCGCGCATTCCACGATGCCTTCGCATGCCTTGTCGTCGCTGTCGCGCGCCGGATCGGTATTCGTTGCGTGTTGCTGACCGGCGGATGCTTTCAGAATGCAGTGCTCGCGGGCACTACCCTTTCGCAGCTTCGGGCCGAAGGATTCGACGCAAGGTGTCATTGCCGCGTGCCGCCTAATGACGGCGGGTTGGCCGTCGGACAGGCGGCATTCGCCGCGCGGCGCCTGATCGAGGAGAAATGCTGATGTGTCTTGCTGTTCCAGGAGAACTTCTCGGTATCGACGATGACGACGCGCTGACGCGTCACGGACGTGTTGCGTTCGGCGGCATCGTCAAGCAGGTGAACCTTGCCTACGTTCCGGACGCTCGCCCCAGAGACTATGTGCTGGTTCACGCAGGTTTCGCGATCGCCGTGATCGATGAAATCGAGGCATCGAGGATGCTTGACGCGCTCGGCGCTCTCGATCCCGAGGAGCCATGCCCGTGAAGCACATCGACGAATGGCGCAGCCCCCCCGCGGCACACTGCTGGGCGGAGGCCATCGCGCGAATGACCACACGTCCATGGACCATCATGGAGATCTGTGGCGGCCAGACACACTCGATCATACGCTACGGAATCGACCGCATGCTTCCCGATGGCATATCGCTGCTGCATGGACCGGGATGCCCCGTCTGCGTAACGCCGTCAGGTGTCATCGATGCCGCCATCGCCATCGCGAGCCGGCCCGGCGTCACATTGTGCTCGTTCGGCGACATGGTGCGCGTGCCGGGCGGGCGTGGCAGCCTGCAGAGTTCCCGTGCGCTCGGCGCGGACGTCAGGATCGTCTATTCGCCACTGGATGCCCTGACCGTCGCGCGAAAGGAGCCTGATCGCGACGTCGTGTTCTTCGCGATCGGATTCGAAACTACTGCGCCTGCTACCGCGATGGCTGTCCTGCAAGCCGAGCGTGAAGACATCGGGAATTTTTTCCTGCTGGCGTCGCACGTGCTTGTGCCGCCGGCGATCGAAGCGATACTCGGCGACTCGACGAGCGGCGTGCAGGGATTTCTCGCGGCCGGACACGTTTGTACTGTCATGGGATATACGGAATACGAGTCCATTGCCCGACGTCATCACGTTCCTATCGTCGTGACCGGCTTCGAGCCCGTCGATCTGCTACAGGGTCTTTACCTGTGCATTCGCCAGCTGGAGGCCGGCAGAACTGAGGTCGAGAATCAGTACAGCCGCGCGGTGCGGCGCGACGGCAATCGCGTCGCCCGCGACGCCATCTCGACGGTGTTTGTACCACAGTCGCAATACTGGCGCGGCATGAGCAGCATCCCCGAGAGCGGACTTGGACTTGCGCCTGCGTATCGTCGCTACGACGCACTCGATCGATTTGGCGACGGCGTGTCACAGCCCGAGCACGACGGGGAATGCATGTCGGCCGAGCTCCTGCGCGGCCGCAAGAAGCCGGGAGAGTGTCCCGCGTTCGGCACGCGTTGTACGCCGGAACATCCGCTTGGCGCAACCATGGTGTCGTCGGAAGGGGTTTGTGCCGCCTATTATCGCTACCGGCGCGCAGAGCCGACGCCCTCCGCAGGCACGATCGGAGATATGCATCGCGACGTGAGGAAATCGACATGAACGAGCCCCCCGGTTTCACCCCAGCCTGCCCGGCACCCGTCGGTGCCCGTGACATCGTCGAGATCGGACATGGTGGCGGCGGGCGGCTCATGCATCGCCTCATCGACGACGTGTTTCGCCCGGCGTTCGCATCGGATCCGCTTGATCTCACGCACGACGGCGCGAGGCTTGAGTTCGGGCGCGACGTCGGGTTCCTGGCGTTCACGACCGATTCGTACGTCGTGCGTCCGCTGTTCTTCCCAGGCGGCAATATCGGCTCCCTGGCTGTCAACGGCACGGTCAATGATCTGGCGATGTGCGGTGCCGAGCCATGCTATCTGAGCGCGGGATTCGTCATCGAAGAAGGTTTTGGCGTGGACGAGCTGCGCAGAATCGTCGAATCGATGCGTAATGCAGCGGCGAGGGCAGGGGTGCGAATCGTGACGGGCGACACGAAGGTCGTCGAGCGCGGCAAGGGTGACGGACTTTACATCAATACGTCGGGCGTGGGTGTAATTCGCTCCCTCGCCCCGATTGCGCCGCGCAATGTCCAGCCTGGGGACGCGGTGATCGTGAGCGGCGATATAGGACGGCATGGCATCGCGGTCCTCGCAGTGCGAGAGGGCCTTGAGTTCGAGACGGAGATCACGAGCGATTGCGCGCCGCTTGCGGACGCCGTACGCTCACTGATCGCTGCGGGGATCGAGATTCATTGCATGCGCGATCTGACACGAGGCGGACTGGCAACCGCGCTGATCGAGATTGCGGAAGCTGCGAATTTCCTGATCGAGCTCGACGAGTCTGCGATCCCCGTCAGTGACGCGGTCCGGGGCGCCTGTGAAATTCTGGGCCTGGATCCTCTCTATGTGGCAAACGAGGGCCGATTCATTGCACTCGTACCGACCGCGCATGCGGAATTAGCGCTGGCGTGCCTCAGGTTCTTCAGTCGCGACGCTGTCATCATCGGGCGTGCCGATCGCGCTCGACAGTCTGAAGTGCGTCTGCGCACGATAGGTGGAGCGCGCATTCTGGACATGCACAGCGGAGAACAGCTTCCGCGAATATGCTGACCGTCCTGCACGCCGTTCGCGCGGGTCTGCGTACCCGGTTTGACGAAGCGCCATCGGCTTGCGCGCCAGGGTATGCGCGAGCAAATGGCGCTTGGATTGTCCATTGACAGTCGTGTGGTGTCGATGATCACGCGGATGGGGCCGGGCGGGTGGGCTGCCAACACCGGCGCTCGAGCCGATTCAACGGCAATTGAGCCGATTCTAAGTCCTTGGCGTTACAGTTACAGGAGCGAATGTCTGGCATGATCTATCGAGTCTCATTTGGAAAGGAAGAGACGGATTGCCCTTAGAAGATGTTTCAAGAAGAGCGAAAAGGGCTGTCACTTCGACCCGAACCTGTTAACTTCGAGCGTTGTGACCGACGGATCGAGGAGATGGGCAAACCAATCATCGACGACGAACCGAGGGCATTGATCGAACCACTACTGCCACCAGCAAAGCCGAGGCGCTTCCGGTATCCTGGGCGCAGGCCTGTTCCAGATCGGGTTGCGCTCACGGGAATCCTGTTCGTGCGCAAGACCGGCATACGCTGGAACGAACTGCCTGCCGAGATGGGCTGTGGATCAGGCATCAGTTGCTGGCGCCGCTTGCGCAACCCGGCTCCAAACACCACACGCCACCGACGCTAACGGTACGACGATCGCGGTCATCCTGACCGGCGCCAACCGCAACGACATCACGCAACTGCTGACGCTGGTGGAAGCGAGTCCGCCGATTCGCGGTGTGCGTGGCAGGCCGCTTCGCAAGCCAGGCCGGATCTATGCCAATCGCGCTTACGATTACGACAAGTATCGCCGGCCACTGCACGCGGCAGGCACCCGACTTCGATTTCCCGACGTGGTGAGCCTCTCGGTAGCGGCCTCGGCAAAGTGCGCTGGGTGGTCGAACGCACTCACGCATGGCTGCGTGGTTTTCGCCGTTTGCGTACCCGGTTTGCAGCGAACGTACTTTCAGTCGAAGAGGCAGACCACCTTTGGACCCAATTGAAAGCGATCGTGCGCACATTGAAGCGAGCAGGGCATACGCGGCCACGGGTTGCTCGCCGCCCACCGGCAGCGCCTCCCTGTCAACGAGATTTCTTCGGTGAGATCGAAGCGATCAAGAAACGGGCGGAGCAACGCGAGCCTGCCGAGCTCGAGTAGACACGTCAGGCAACCCTGTCGCTTGGCCGGTGAAGTTAAGCTGTTTTTTTCGGCTCAGACCAGAGCATTCCTCGGCGATCTACACCAACGACATTTGGTTCGACAGGCCTTCGGGAACGGCGTAGTCCTTTTCCGTTGCGATCCTGTCCCGCCGTCCACTGGGGAGCGCATCACCGCTTCGCTCTGCGTTTCCGTAGTCCGGAAGATGCTTGCGCAGCCACGCGGCCCCAAGCACATCGGACGAGAACACGACCCCCGGGGCAATCTGAACAAGCTGAGTCATTGGAGAATTCTCCTAAACGGATTGAACGTCAAAGTGCGCAGTGGCGTAGCGAGCGCTGCAGTCCCACACTTCGACGCCGTCGCGGGTGAACGTTGCCCAGCCGTCCTTCACCGTCATCCGCGCGGTGGGGAACACGGTGCCATAGCCATTGGCGGTTGCGGCGAATATGGTGCGTTCCCGGCAACGAACGACGTATTCACCATCGTCGAGGACGTGGACCTCCTGCTTGCTATCCAATCCGGCGGCGCCTTATCTTCCGTTCTGCTGCGACCAGTAGTCTGGTCGGGGCGCCGGTAGGACCCGTTGGCGCTTTTTCGGCGCCCACTTCGCAAAGTCGAATTCGATCCCGTGTCGCGCGAATACGATCTTCGCCCGCGCGGTGCTCTTTCTTTTCCAAGCATTCCGTCGACGAACGTCAACCTTCAGAAGGGCTTCATACGCAAACGCCTCTTGGCGGGTCTCGAAGCGCTTTGCGGCCAAAAGGCGCCATTTGCGGCCCTTGGTCCATCCTGAATTGTTATCAGAATTGTGCGCATGCAGCCTGCGCTTCAGGTTAGAGGTTGAACCCAAGTAGGTCAGGCCTTCGGAGCATACAAGCAGATAGGTCCACGCGGCAGACATATGGGCATCCTCTTCCTTCAGGAGCATTCAGCGGCAAGTCGATCGTGACTAGGCATCGCGTCGATCGAGGCTGCGAAACTCCGGGCGATTGCAGTTCATAAACTCATCGTAGTTTAACCCGGTAAGACTTGTTCTCCAGCGTTTCCTCCAACTGCAGCGAGTCCTGCCGCGTAAAGGGTGGGCGGGAAGCCCTTCCGCTTTGAGGCCGGGATGGCAAGCGACCCATACCGTGTCGCTCTCCTCCGCGAGAAAGTGGGCGGGCGCATCGTTCGGCGAACATGGCACCTGGGTGCTCGATGCACCGGATATTTTGCTCTCCGGCGCCGCGACGGCCGACAACCTGCGCGATTCCGTATCCCGCCATGCCCGTGAGGGTCGTCGGGTGCTGCTGCTTGCACATTCCGACCTGCCGCTCGCCGATGACGCGCTGCCGCAGGCATTGACGCCCGTCGCGCTCAGCTATCTTCACGGCACGCTCGACCAGGCGCGAACCGCGGCAACCGTAACGCTGTGCGCCTCGCCCTTTGGATCCTCGCGCAACTTGCTCGACCGTTGAGCGCTGCGCCACTGGGCATCGTTGTCGGGATGGCCACCGCGTTCGCCGCCGTTATCGTCGTTGCACGGTTGCGGATCTTCTTTGCGATCGAGGCGCTACTCGTCCCGATATGGCTGGGTGTGGCCAGCATCGCAGTGCTGGCCTGTTCCGGCAAGGTACTCGTCAACCTGCGCGGTGCGCAGGGAATCATCCGGCTGCGACAGAAAGTCGGCGATCAGCGGCTGGAAGCACCTGCGAGCGCGCGCTCGCGTTCAGCCGCGCGAAGTACAGCACCATCAAGGGCATCCTCGAAAAGGGCCAGCGAACCCGTGCCCCGACCGGCGCTTACCAGAACGGCGGCCGCTTCGGCCGTGATCTCCAATCCCTGCTGATCCACTGACACCATGAATCCGAGTCCCGAACTGAATTCCATCCTCAAGCAACTCCGCCTGTCCGGCATCCTCGACTCGCTTGAGCAGCGCAACCGTCAGGCGATCGACGCGCAGCTCGCCTATACCGAGTGCCTTGGCATGCTGCTGCGCGCCGGCTTCGCGATGGGCAAGACACTCGAGACGTTCGACTTCGACCGGCTGTCTACGTTGAACCGCTCACACGTTCATGATCTCGCGACGGGCCGGTATCTCGATGAGAAGGTTGCGATCCTGATCGCCAGGCCGACCGGCACCGGCAGAAGCCACTTGGCGCAGGCGCTGGGCCACTGCGCCGCCCGCCAAGGCCGCGATGTGCTGTTAGCTATGCGGACGCAGGGCAGATGCACCTCTACCTCAACTACGCGCATGAACACTGGATGAAGCCAGGAGAGAACCCCCCAGTCGGCTTGATTCTGTGAGCGGGAAAAGGCGCAGCTGAGGCACATTACGCATTGGACAACCTGCCGAACAAGGTACTCGCGGCCGAGTATCAGACAGTCCTGCCGGATGAGGCGACGTTTGCCCGAGAATTGGAACGCACCAGGATCGAATTGGAGCGCCGTGGCCGCAGTACGTGACTTTGCGCCCGAAGCACGGAGATACGCCGATGCGCGATGTCGGCGAGGACACTGAATCGATCGTCCGGTCATTTCTGAGATGCCGGGACTGGCGATAAAGCAATGCGAAAACACTCTACTTTGCGCCGTCGGCCGCTGACGAAGGCGCAATTGCTGCCACTTCCTACGGATTAGGTCCGTCGTCTTTCGCTCAAGCACCATCTCGCACTTGCGGCGCTATGTGGCGGACGTGGCGACGTTGATTCGATCGTCACGCTGTCCAATGTGCGGGCCCTCGCATTCAATTTACGTGCGGATGGAAGAGAGGAGCCGTATCGCAGTGCATTGCGCGGGCAGAGCGCGGTGATCAGTGGACCTTGACGGATTCCGAGCGTACTTCACTCGAAGCGTCGCTTCTTGTCCATGATGAGCGACGTGCTGTAATGCCAGTCCATCGCTACCTCGACGCGCTGGAGCACATGCAGCGTGTTAGCACACCAGACTTTGGTTTGCCGATCGACCTGGACTGAGACATGAGCGTTGGTCACCCGAATGGCGGTTCCGCCACAGACAGCGGACGCTGGCCTGCCGAACAGGGTCTTCGCATTGCATTGCGGTAGCCCCGTCAACCGTCACCCTCAGGCGCCGGTGGAGTCGCAGCGTCTCGCAAAAAGACAGAGCATTTCATACATCAATGTCGCCGCGATCAGTGCGGTATTGCCACTGGGATCGTATGGAGGCGAGACCTCGACGACATCGCCACCTACCCAGTTCAGTCCTTCGAGACCCCGTAGCAGCGCAAGTGTCTCGCGGGTCGTCAAGCCGCCGATCTCCGGTGTTCCGGTGCCGGGCGTGAATACCGGATCCAGTCCATCCACGTCGAGCGACAGGTAGACCGGTGCGTCGCCGACCACGCGCCGTGCTTCCTCCGCGATCGCCGCGGGACCGCGCGCGTCGAACTCTTCGATGAACACGACGCGCATGCCGCTCTCGATCGAGTAGCGCCAGCCTTCGTCGGAATTTTGCGCACCCCTGATACCGATCTGGATCGTGCGTTCCGGATTCAGTAGTCCGGCCTCCACTGCGCGGCGAAATGGTGCGCCGTGCGTGAATTTCGAACCCTTGAAACAGTCCCACGTGTCCGTATGCGCGTCGATGTGCACGAGCGAGATGGGTTCCTTCGGCGCCATTGCCTGAAAGATCGGGTACGTGATCGAATGGTCGCCGCCTGCTGTCAGCGGGATCTTGCCGGCAGCGAAGATCGGTTCGAAGAAACGGCGGATGTCTTCATGCGCGCGCTCGAGGTGATAAAGATCCGTGAACGGCACGTCGCCGATATCGCCGACCCGACATGCCGTGAACGGGTCGAAGCGCGTCACGTGGTGAGTGGTGCGTGTCATCGTCGACATGTTACGGATCTCCCGCGGACCGTAGCGCGCGCCGGGCCGCGCGGTGACGCCACCGTCGAAGGGCACACCGGCGAGGACAATGTCCAGTTGATCGAGATCCGTGCATGGCGGCACGCGCATGAAGGTTGGGATGCCGCTAAAACGCGGCAATTGCATCGCCGTGAGGTCGGTACCTGGCACGTTGACGGTTCCTAGAAGGTAGGCGGCGTATTGATCCACAGCACGCGGGTCACGGTCCTGGCCGGGTTGCGGTAGCTGTGCGGTACGCTGCTTGGAAAATAGAACGAATCGCCCGTTTGCAGCACGTAGCGCTCGTCGCCGAGAGTCAGTTCCAATTCGCCTTCGATCACATAACCTAGCTCTTCACCGGCGTGGGAAATCTGCTCGTCGCTGCTTGTGTGCGGTTCGATCACGTGGATGTCGCCTTGCAGTAACTGGCCGGGGCCTGGCACCACCACGCGCTCCAGCACGATCGAACCGCGGTTGCGGGCAGTCGGAAAGCTGACGGACGGCCGCGCGTTCGCGCGCTGCACCGGCGACGTGTTGATGTCTGGCCCGGACACGAGGGCTGCGATGTTGGTCGACAGCGCCTGCGCCAGTCGGTGAAGCGTGGCAAGCGACGGTGTCGCATGACCGCCTTCGACTTTTGACAGCAGGCTTTCCGAACAGCCGGCCTGCTCGGCGAGAGCCTTGAGCGTGAGTTTCCGCACCATGCGCGCATGCTTCAGACGCACACCGAGTGAATCGCCCGGCGTGGCTTGCGACGGTGCTGAGCCTTTGCTGGCCGAGGCGCGGCCAGTTTGGGATGAGGTTTTTCTGGTTGCCACCGTTGCAATATCGGAAAGGTTGAAAGAGCGGATTACGCTATCACCGTGAACTCGACGTTGACTGGATTGAGCGCGTTGATCGGAATAATATCCTGTGGGCACGCGGACATCACGACCACACAGTCCAGTACGGCCTTGATGTCAACATGGTCGCCGGCCTTCGATACGGGCGGCAGCCAGTCGATCGTATAGTCGGGCTTGATCGGAATGTTCATCCACAGGTTGAACGGTTGTGGCACTTCCCGCGCGCGCAGGCCGATTGCCTTCAGCGCGAGGCGCATGTTGTCGGCGCAGTTGTCATGATAGCCCTCGACGCCGAGATTCTTGTAGCGGTAAAGATCACATGCGGCGATCAGCGTATCGTGTACGCCCGGCGACGTGTCGACGGCGAGTTCCGCGATGGGCCGCCGATGGTTTGTGACGAGTGGGTCGCCAGGCTGCGGAACGACCTTGTCCAGATAGGCGCGTGTATGTTCGAACGACAGGAATTCGTTGAGATGCGCCGCGTTGAAAATCCATGTATCGCAGACCTGGGTGCCGTGCGGGTTCGCAATGCGGATGGTCTGACCCGCCTTCAGGCGCACCGCGCGGCCGCAACGGGCAGGAACGGTATACGTCTTGCCCAGTTCCGGTGTGCCGTCTGCCGAAATCGGTTCGTGCAGCGTCGCATTCAGGCCCTGTTCGGTGCCGTTGTCGTGCATATGCAGTTCTTCGGTATGAGTCGTGCTCATTGAGACTCCTTCATCAAGGTTCGTTGCAGAGAGTGGCAAGGCAATGCGCGAGAGCGCGCGTGCCCAGCACGAGGTGATCGTCGTCGGTTGATTCGAGCGGGTTGTGACTGATCCCGCCGCGGCTTGGCACGAACAGCATGGCGGTCGGGCAGTGGCGTGCCAGATACATGGCGTCGTGGAAAGCGCCCGATGTCAGCGTGAGCGTTGGAGCGGCGAGTGCGGCGCATGCGTCGGCAAGGCGTGCAACCAATGCGTCGTCGAAGCAGACCGGCGCATGCGAGAACAGCGGCTCGACCGCGACGCGATGCAGTTCTGCGCATTGCGCGAGCTGCTCATCGAAGGCCGTGAGCACATCGGTATCGGGATGGCGAAAATCGACGGTGAAGGTGACAGCCGATGCAATCGTATTGATCGAATTCGGCGCCACCGACCAGCGCCCGAACGTCACGCGCGTATGTTCCTGACCGAGCGCGGTTGAGAATGCTTCGATTTCAGCGCGCACGGCGATCGCCAGTGTCATCGCGTCATGGCGTGCATGCATCGGCGTGGTGCCGGCGTGCGCCGCGACACCCTCACAGGTGATTGCATGCCAGCGCACGCCCTGAATGCCGCAGACAACACCCAGCGGAACGCTTGCCAGTTCGAGTTGCGGCCCCTGCTCGATATGCAGTTCGATGAACGCGCGCGTGGGCTGCTGCGCGTCGTGCTTGCCGAGCGTCGGGAAGGTCTTTCGATGCGCGTCCAGTGCAGAGGCGAGCGTGGTGCCAGACGCATCTCTCGCGTCGCGATAGCGTTCGAGGAGCGCCGGGTCGACAAATGCACTCGAACCCATCGCGCCGGGCTGAAAACGGGTGCCTTCCTCGTTGGTCCAGATCGCCACGTCGAGTGGACGCCGGGTCCGGATGCCGGCATCGTTCAGCGCCGCGATGCATTCGATGCCGGCCAGCACTCCATAGCAGCCGTCGAGTTTGCCGCCGGTAGGTTGCGTGTCGATATGGCTGCCGGTCATGACCGGCGCGATATCTTCTGTGCCGGCGCGGCGAATGAAGAGATTCGCGCAGTCGTCAGTCGTGACGGTGCAGCCGAGCGCGTGTGCGCGTTCGATCAAATGGCGGCGCGCCTCGATATCGCACGCCGACAGTGCCGGGCGATCTACACCGCCGTCGGTGCGTGCACCGAATGCAGCCAGGGCGTCGATCGAACCGAGCAGGCGTGAGGGATCGACGTGTGCGCTCGCAGCCTGAGCAGCATGATCGGGGCGATGCGGCGTCATGCGGCGGCCCCCCGGGACGCGCCGTTTTCCGGCGCGTCCATGCCGAGCGTAGCGCAGGCCCCGGCAGCGTTGCCTGCAATCGGCAGGCTCCGGTCGAACCAAGGCTTCAGGAACTGCTGCAAGCGCGGTGTGCGGGTGTTGCCGAAAAGCTGTGCAGGCGGTCCGGCTTCGACGATGCGCCCCGCTTCCATGAACACCACCTTGTCAGATATTTTCGCGGCGAAGCTCATTTCGTGCGTGACCATCACCATTGTCATGCCGTCCTGCGCGAGGGAACGGATCACGCTCAGCACTTCTTCGACCAGCTCGGGGTCGAGTGCGGAGGTCGGTTCGTCGAGCAGCATCACTTCGGGCTCAATCGCAAGGGCACGCGCGATGCCAACGCGCTGTTGCTGGCCGCCGCTCAGCCGCGACGGGTAAGCGTCCGCCCGGTGCTCGAGGCCGACGCGCTGGAGCGCTGCCAGCGCTTTGCGCCGCGCTTCGTCCTTGCGGATTTTCTTTGACAGGACGAGTGGCGCAGCCACGTTGGCGAGCACGGTCATATGCGGCCACAGGTTGAACTGCTGAAACACCATCGCGACGGGCCGGCGCACCTCGGCGAGGCTGGCGTCGCTGTCGCGATCGCGCTCCGTGCGGCCGGCTGAGCGATAGCCGAGAAGTTGCCCCTTGATCCACACCTCGCCCTCGTCGTACGCCTCGAGGAAGTTGATGCAGCGCAAAGCAGTGGTTTTTCCGGAGCCGGATGGACCGATCAACGTCACGATTTCTCCGCGCATCACGTCGAGATCGATGCCTTTGAGCACGCGGGTGGCGCCATACGACTTGCCGACCGCGCGGAGTTGAAGAATGGGGAGAGCGCTCATGAGGTCTTCTGCAAAAAGCTAATCAAGGTCGCGGCCCGTCCGGCAAGTAGCGCGACGGCCTGGGTCAGGAGCCAGTAGCTGACGATCAGCATGGCGTACGGCCCGATATATGCATAGGTGGAGGCAACGATGTCGCTTGCGGTCATGGTCAGTTCAGGCACCGTGATGATCGATGCGACTGCGCTTTCCTTGATCACGAGAATGACCTGATTGGCGAGCAGCGGCAGCGCGAAGGCGACGGCCTGCGGCAGCTCGATTGCACGAAACGCCGCCCACCGGTCAATGCCGAATGCACGTGCCGCCTCGATCTGGCCGCGCGGAATGCTGGCCCATCCAGCGCGGAAAATTTCGGCAAAGTACGCGGCCGAATACAGCGACAGCGAGAGAATGGTGGCCTGCACGGCGCTCATCGTCAGGCCTAGCATCGGCAGGCCGAAATAGACGATCACCAGTTGCGATAGATATGGTGTTCCGCGCACGAGCCACACATACGCTTGATAAGGGTAGGCCAGCGTCTGCGGAAAACGCATCCGCAGCACGTTCAACAGGAAGCCGCCCACCATGCCCGGCAGCGCTGCGAGCAGGCTGACTTCGAGCGTCACGAGCATGGCGGCGGTAAAGCGCGGCACGAGGGAGAGGAATGCATTCATGGGATGGCACCGTTTCCTGGCATCAGGCGCGCTTTGCGACACGCCGCTCGTAGCCGTGCGCGACGAGCGATAGCAGTGACGTAATCGCCAGGTAGAAGCACGCCGCGAGCGTATAGACCTCCAGCGGCCGATAACTGGCTGAGGCGAGCTGCTGGCCGACGCGCATCAGGTCGGTGACAGCGATCACCGAGATGACCGCCGAAGCCTTGACGATGTCGATCGTCTCCGACACCAGCGCCGGCAGCGTCGCCGCCAGCACCTGGGGCACCTCGATATGCCATAGCGTCTGTCGCTGCGTGAGATTGAAGGTGCGCGCCGCTTCGATCTGGCCGCGCGGAATTGACCGGAAGCCGGCGCCCAGAATCTGCGACTGGTACGCAGCCGTGTTCAGAGACAGCCCGATCGCAGCCGCAACCACGCCGGGCAACGTCAGCCCGATCGCCGAGGGCACGTAGTAGAACACCAGCAGTTGCGCGAGCACCGGCGTGCCGCGGAACAGACTGACATAGACCCGCGCCGCGCCGGACATCAGCGTGCTGTCACTTGCCGACATCGTGTAGATGAAAATACCGGCGAAGAAACCACAGACGATCGCCGCAGCGGACAGGCACAGCGTGGTCAGTGCGCCGTCCATCAATTGGGGCAGATAGCTGAGGCAGCGGGCGAGCAGGTCAGGAGTGTTCATGTCGTTTCGATGACCGGAAAACAAGCCACGCTGCTGTTACATCGTCGGTTCGGGCAGCGCGTCGGAAGGTACATCCATCGTCGTGCCGAACCATTTCTGCTGAAGCTTCTTCATCGTGCCGTCCTTGTTCGCGCGTGCGATGCCCTCGCTGAACAGTTTGGCGAGCGCGGCGCTATCCGCATCTTTGCGCGCCACCCAGGCAAAGTAGCTCTTCGGGCCGATCGTTTGCGACATGACCATGAACACGCCCGGGCGCGCTTTCATCAGCGGGCCGAGGTTGGCGACCGACTGTGCCACGGCGTCGAGGCGTCCCACTGCCAGGTCGCCATAGGCCTCGTCGAAGGCGACGTACTGCTTGATCTGCTTGATACCGGGACCGCCTGCGTCCTTGAGTTTCTTGTCGAGCGCAATCAGTGCCTGCAGTTGGGCAGAACCGGTTTGAGAGCCGACGATCTTTCCGTTCAGATCGTTAGGAGATTTGATCGATGTTTCGTTGGTGCGCAGCAGGACGCCGGTGGTGGCGTCCGCTATGGGCAGTGTGAATGCGAAATGGCTTGCGCGGTCCTTGTTGACTGTGACAGCGGTCACGACCATATCGAAGCGCTTTGCGTCAAGGCCCGGCAGCAGGCCCTGGAATGGCAGGTCGAGCTGCTTGACCTTCACATCGGGTAGTGACTTCAACACGTACTGCATGAGGTCGGCGTCATAGCCAACGATCTTGCCGTTATCGATGTATTCGAATGGCGCGTAGCGCGCCTCGGTGGCGATTGTGATTTCCTTGTTCGCCTTGATTCGGGACAGCAGATCGTTGTCTTGCGACCAGCCTGGAACGGATGCGCACAACGCTAGCGCGCCAGCCAACGACAGTATCAGAGTGCGGAAAGACCTATGCATGATGCCCCCTTGCAGTGCGATGTCGTGAAAGAAACGTTAGTGAATCTCGCTCAAGTACATTGAATGTAATTCAACATGCATGAAGCGTGCCAGTACGGAAAGGCTGGTTTTGCGCAGCGGAGACTGGCTTGCGGAGCACCGTGTCTGGGAAACCGAGGGACGTGTGCACTTGCGGAGTGCTTCAGGCACCGGCTCGGGGAGCCTGATCGATCGCGCCGCAGCAGCGCTCGGCAAAACCCGCACCGATTCCATTCTCGACGCTGCGCGTTCGGCCGCCGAGCAGACGCTGCTGGATCAGGTTGTCTTGGTTGCTGCCCCGCACGCCTGGACGCACCAGCCCAGCCGAATGTCGCATTGCGTCGAACCATGCAGACGCCCGCGCCGTGGGATTCTGCCGCATGACGTGGATGGCTCCGCAGCCGCTCACAGCCGAGCACGCCCTGGACGCCTTCGAGTCCGGCGTCAGGAGCTTGGGACACGTGGCTCAAACGTCGCGCGCTCGCCAATCAGCGCAGCGGTGCGTCGCGTACCTTCGTCGCAACCCAAGCAAGATGGGCAGGTGCGTGCGTATTACGCACTCGCATCTGGTGCCGTCGCGGTCGAAGCTACGCCCGATCGATTCCGGCGCAATATGCCGGATCCAATCCCTGTTGTGGTGTTGGGTCGGCTCGCAGTCGATCGGACACAACAGGGCGGAGGCATTGGTCGTGCGCTGGTGCGTGATGCCGAATTGCGCGTGCTGCACGCGGCCGCTGCGATCTGGATTCGCGGCATGATCGTCCACGCGCTGTCCGATTCGGCCAAAGCGTTTTACGAACGGGTCGGGTTTGAGGCGTCGCCGCTCGATCCGATGCTGTCACTGATCACGCTGGCTGATCTCGCGGCGGCACAATGACGCTGCTTGTGGGGACGCGTCGATGTCCAGCGATGACGAAAAATTACTCCCCAAGCGCTCACTGCGCTTAGCATTGCGCGAGCTGTCCGTTGCGCAGCATTGCCAGTTGCTCAGCAACCTGCCGGTGATCGAGCTTCTGGCGTTCGCGCAGCAGCGCCACCTACTTGCTGTAGCGGGCGGTCGACGAGCATGGCGTCGAGCTGGACGTCTTGGTGCAGAAGCGCCGCGACAAGGCGGCTACCAAGCGCTTCTTCCAGCGGGTACCGCGCTCCTGCCCGACACCGCGAAAGATCGTCGCCGACCAACTGCGCAGCTACGCTACCGCGAAGGCCAACATGCCGGAGCTGGCCAATGTCAGCCTCGTGTTAACGCTTCGGCCCGGGTGAACAACCGTGCTGAGAACAGCCATTAGCCCACACGAGCGCGCGCGCAGCGCGTGCGAGGCTTCAGCGATCGGGCGCGCACCCAGGCTTTTCTCACGGCCTTCCCGCCGAGCGCTCCTTGCAGCCGCCAAGTTGACCATGCTCGGATAGGGCCACACCCCGGCGCTTTCCAGCACGGAGATGGAGATTGGCGCCGCCCGCTTCCGGCCGCGGCAGCAGCGTGCCCCATTGATCGAGCGCGGTGGCGCCGCCCGTTGCCTCGCGGCTGTCGATCAAGGCGGTCTCGACATGCTGCACCGTCTGCGGGCAGGGAGGGCATTCGTCCGCGAAATCATGATGGCGCATTGCTCAATCGTCAGAAATCGGAAATTTACAAAACTCAAAGGAATCGACTGATCTCAATGGACGGCGACTCGGCTTCGTTGCGGATTGAACTCAGATATTTCCCATACAAATTTCAGGAAACGGCGATTCGACTTGGGATGGGGCTGGTGTTGAATGATTGTTGATTTACTATAGAATTAATTTCAAATAGCTAACCTTAAAATCGGAAAATATCTTCTTACACCATCGGCTCTGCCCCCGAAGTGGGTACGCGTTTGCGAACACCTGGACAGTTAGGGAAGCGCTGATTAATAGGCGATCCCGCGAGGTGGTCGGCGACGGAACAACCGGTTTAATCACAACGGACAGCTCGTTGAGTTAGACAGAAATTCAAGCGACTTTCAGGTCGCACGTGCGCCTTCATGCCGAAGTGCCACTCGTTGCCTTTCTTCGTTTGATGCATGTCCGGATCGCGACGCTTCTCGGCGTTTTTGGTCGACGGCGGCGCTTCGATGATCGTCGCATCGACCAGCGTGCCTTCCTTCCTCATCAGCCCGCGTTCGCACAGCGAGATGCCAATCTCGTCGAACAGCTTGCGCGTCAGGTCATGTTCGAGAAGCAGGCGCCGGAACTTCAGCAGCGTGGTCGCATCCGGCACATTCTCGATGGCCAGATCAATCCCGGTAACGCCCGCATCGCGATGCTGTCGTACAGCGCATCCTCGAGCCCTTCGTCCGACAGGCTGTACCACTGCTGCAGAAAGTAGATTCGAAGCATCCGCTCCAAACCGATCGGCGGGCGGCCGCGAGTTCCTTTCGGGTAGTACGGCTCGATTGCCGTCAGCAATCGCGACCACGGCACGAGCTTCTCCATCTCGTCGAGGAAACGCTGACGCCGGGTCACGCGCTTCTTGCCTGCGCCTTCCGCTTCCGCAAAGCTCATTTGCCGTTTCATCGTCGTGGGTTCGTTCCGCGAACTATCTTCTACAACGTCCTCGGCTGCGTCAGCGATGACCACCGAGCCGGATAAATCGGTGCCTCCACAAGGATATTTCCTATACCAATATGAGCGGCCGACGATTCGGATTCGGATGGGGCTGATGCCGAATGGTCGATGTTTCATTATAAAATTGGTCTGAACTGAAGGCCATCGCTGGAGTAGCTATTTGCGTTGCCTTCAAAAATCCCGGCGACGCATCGCTTGCGAATTTCATGCGCAAACCTATCCGTCATGCAACTTAATTTAAGATAATTAATTTCGGGTCGACAAGATAACGTCCATCAAGAGTGAAGTTATGCATAGATATTTTCGTATCGTCGTATCAATATTGTTTTTTTTGCTCGAATGCGTGGAGCGGCGAGTCCGTTGATGAGCCGCTTCCATTTCCATCATCCGTCACCCTGTACTCAAATCAACTTGCGCCATATACTGTGATATCTCAATGGTATAGTACGACACCAGTTCAAAAATCTCTTCATGCGATCGGATTCTATGGTCTAAGTTTGAAGTACCATAATTCCAAACAAATCTCGGTAATACATGGTCCGGATGGGGAGCCCGTGCCCGTTATGCCACTACCAGGGACAAAAGGAATTGGGTTGGCGTTGGGCGTACGGATTAAGAAAGCGGGGGAGGGTTGGGAGCCATGGGTGCCTCCCTCCGCAAGTGATTTTAATACGAACTTTGCCAGCGGATGGCCTAACGGCCAAAAATTCTCTGTACAATTTAGGGCTGCCCTAGTTAGACTTAATGGTCCTATTAATCCTGGGGACATCGATCTAGGACAGAATGGTGTCGAGTTGAGTCAACTTAATGGTATTGCTTTCCATGCGATCGGTCACGTCCTCATCCGCCAACCCACCTGCGAAATCCTAACCAAGCAGATCGGTGTGTCTATGGGTAACGACATTTCGCTGTCGAAGTTCACGGGGCCCGGCACGACATCCGATTTCAAGCCGTTTACGGTATCGATGACGTGCCCGACGGGGATTAACAAATTGTCGTACCTGATGAATGGGGCGGGTGGTTCGAAAATTGATCCATCTCAGCCTGGAGCGCTGTCGTTATCGAATGCAAATGGCGCATCGGGTGTGAGCGTGCAGGTGAAGGACGACGACAACAAGGCCTTCGTGAATTTAGGACACGCCATGCCGGTCGGCCAATACCAGCCTGACCAGGACAATCAGCACATCGATCTGAAATTCGAGGCGGCCTACATCCAGACTGGCGCGAAGGTCACTGGCGGCGAAGCGGATGCGCAGGCGACCATCACGATGTCCTACGAATAGGTCGGCGTGTAGTTCTATCACGCATGGAAAACGAGGCAGGGTCAGAAATGTTTGCTCGGCGCTATCGAACTAGCCGATCTTGCTATCCGCCCCCTTTTTAGCGGTCTTCGCAGCTTAGCGTCAACGCGCTCATCAACCCCGTCAATCAACAAGACTTGCCGCAGTCCCAAAATGGGACTGCACTTGACCCAAGCGAATCATTTCGAAAAAGGTCCTGCTGGCATTCTGCGAGAAGCATCCAGTTACGCGCCAGTCGTTGCTCGCATTGCCCGAATTTCGCGACAAGGGCATCGGCAGTCATTTGCTGACTGAGGCGCGGCGTTGGTCCCAGAAACAACGACTGGAGTTGCCTGCGGTATCGCCGAGCGACAGAAGTTCCCCGTTTTATGAACGCTCCGGTTTTCTCCGCGAGCGCGATCCGCTCGTGCTAAAGATTGCAGCCGGCAACTCGTAGCCGCATCCTGCAAATTGTCAAGGAGTTCAGATGAAGCTTGAATGCAAACGCCTCACAGAGGCGGACGTGAAAGAGGTCGTCGCACTGAACAGCAATCCCCTGGTCTTGCGTCACATGCCACTTGCTGAGAACACCTTTGACGAAAGGAAATGTCTCGCATGGATTCTGGAAAAGGACTCGCAGTGGGCACGCCACGGATACGGGCCTCTGGCTTTTTTCGTCGACGGAAAATTTGCCGGATGGGGAGGGTTGCAACATGAATCCGGTGATGCCGACCTGGCGTTGGTGCTCCTTCCGGAATACTGGGGAATGGGACACGTGATCTATCAACAAATTATCAGCATGGCGTTTTCCCAAATGGGTCTGGCTTCCATCACGGCACTGCTGCCGGACACAAGACGTCAGCGGAAAAGTATGCAGCGTCTTGGGTTCATCAATGATGGGGAAACTGAACTTTGCGGAAACCGTTTCATCCGCTATAGGCTGTACACCCAAGGAGAATGAATTGGCATCGATCAGGCTGGCCAAAATACAGGACATTCCGCAGATGTTTGACGTGCGCTTCGCAGTGCGGGAAAACCGGCTGGCGCCAGGAATCGTGATTCCAGAAGAAGACGTTTGACGTTCAATCGAAGATACCGGGTGAGGTTGGGTCATCGAGGTAGACGACAGAATTTGGGCCTTCGGTATTGCCGACGCCGTCAACGGAAGTATCTGGGCGCTCTTCGTGCATCCAGACGCGGAGGGACAAGGTTACGGACGGCGTCTGCACGACGAAATGGTGTCATGGTTGTGGTCGAGGGAACTGCAAATGGTTTGGTTGGCAACCACGCCTGGCACACGGGCTCAGACGTTCTACGAGCGCCTTGGCTGGCAGGTGGAAGGTCCCGCCGAAGCAGGGCAGATTCGCCTGGAACTTAAACGTGGAAGCGAGTCTTGCGTGTAGGGTGACATGATGTGCCAGAGCAAGTAACTGCCGGGTTCGACCGAGCGTTTGCGGCCGCGCCTATGCCCCCGGCTTCGAAGGCTCAATCGGCTTCCTCAACAACCTCGTCCCCTCGAACAAGGTGATCGGCAAGGCGCTGCGGCGGTTACGCCCGCCTTCCGGTATATCTCGGCCCATTTGCGTAGCTGGTTCGCGTTCACCCCGGCCTTGAGCGCCAGACCTGATAGTGAAGCGCCGGGTTGTAAACATGCCTCGCCAGGCGGCGTTTCCCATCAGGATCAAATGATCGCTTGCCGTTCGGGGAGACATGGGTCACCTTCAGGGGCAGGAAATCGAGGTCAATCGTGTCAGCTGTCATCGTGGATCGATTCAGCAGTGCCGGTTAGGTGCGGAGGATTTCGCGCTTACGGTCAACGACGCCGAATAGATTTAGGCAAATCACCATCACATCGAAGATTAGTGTTGCAAAAATGGGGTGGACCATAGATTACTTCGGCTGACGGCAGCGTGAGGGCGTCATCGAACGCCGCTTTTCGGTTGGAGTCGGAGCTGATATGACTCGTGTCAATAAGGCGGGTTTGTCAGCAACGCACGATAGCGATCGGCCGCCCCCTTTACGCGGATTGCGCCCCAATCGATATCGTTCAAAATGGTTTGCACCGGCCAATTGCGTTGTTGGGGGGGGAGGGTCTCGAGCGCCTTGAACATGTCATCCAACGCCGCTGATTGCTCACATCCTGGCCAAGGGATCACTCCGGCGAGGTTCGCCCGCACCTTGCCGCGTTGTTCGGCGGGCAGATCCTCGAGTGCTTTGAGAAAACCATCGACCGCCGCTCGTCGGCCAGATACGCCCGCCCAGATAACGTCATCGTATTCCCGGTTCAGCTTGCGGCATTGTTCGTTGGTCAAATCCGACGTTGCTTTGTCGATGGCCTTCCGAATTTCAACCACTACCTTTTCGTCGGCGCTCGACAGGCTAGAGACATTTATCGCTAGCGCTTCCATCATCGGACCATTAGTCCATTCCATCTTCTTATCGCGTTGTTCGGCGGGCAAATCCATAAGTTCCTTGAGGGCGCCATCGAACAGCATCTTTCTTTCGGACTGTGGACAACTGCTAATCACACAGATAAGTCTCATTAGAACCATGCCTCGCAGTTTGGGTGGCACAGCCCAAAATTCCTTAAGCAAGGCGGTCGCTACTCTCGGGTCGTGACTATCGAGTAATGCCGCGATTTGCTTTGGCACCTCTTCATCGCGTACCTTCAGGGAAGCGTCTCGCATCGGCGCAAGTGCATCGCGTAACCTTTTATTGGCCCCGGCCAGCGCAAGCCGATCACCATGAGGCAGATATTCGGCAATCTGATGAACGAGTTCGGTGGGGAGGCCGTGTAGCGCTGCCGACGGCTTGACTCGTCCATTGGCCTCGCTGCTTTCGCGGGGGCCGGCCCAGTTGGATGGCGCTTGTTGAAAATCCGATTTCGGAAATTGATCTCTATTCTGGGAGTTCGTTACGTTAACCACGCGATCCCGTAGGACGATGTTATCTACTGCCGTAGAAGACCCTGCTTCACGCATTATAGAAGGCCGATGCGATCGTTGACTCAGAATGGTAGCGTTAATCCAGATTTTGACAGAATTAATCATGATTTTGATTCAGGAAAATTTTAAAAAAAGAGGTGGAAATGCGTGTTTTTATTGATTCGCGTTGAAGCATCACGCGATTTTTAAATAACACTCTTGTGTTTCATGGGTCCTATAATTATTAATGTCTGGATCGGTGGATTTCGTAACGCTGAAAAAGCGTATCTCGAAGACGTTAACCCCGCTTGCATAAAACTGTCGTCTTGCCAGTGAGCTGTCTCGAAAAAATCGGGGGCGTCAACTCTGGATTGCAGCCTGAAAATTTAAATTTGGGGGCGCGACAAGCTGGCACTACGCACCTCCGATCGGCTCACGGATATCAACAGCATCCGCCACGATGTCGATGTCGATGGCGAGGAACAGGTCCCCCGCAGCGACGCTGAAAAGGGCGTGGTCCGGGTCTTCATCGCGCCCTAGGCAGGCGCCGACCCCTTCGCCATTGAAGCGGCAGTACGTCAGCGTATGGCGACGATTGCTGGTGACCAGGCCTGGCAGAACTCTGACACGGTGAAGACGCTCGCCCTTGAGAACCTGATGTCTGCCAGGCGATTCGGTTTCGCGGAATTCTTCGAGCCGCTTTGGGCGATCGACAACCTCAGGACGAGCCTGCTTCAAGGCGCCGGAGCAGGTCTTGGATTCTTCGTCAGGGACGTGTTGCCGCTGGTCAAGGAGTTTCGTGCCAACGACCGCATCGGGGCTACTGCGATCATCAAGGCGTCGTCGCCCCTTCTGGATCGCGCAGCGCTTCAAGAGGCTGGATCGAATCAGGTCGCGCAGCTCGGCAAGGCTAAGGCAGCGTGCGACGGGCTTCTGGCGCTGATCGCGGAACCGCCTGAGATCAATGCTCCGGCTGTGCTCGAGTTTGTTGTGCAGACGGGTCTGTTTTCCATCCTGGACACACTGGCTCCCTTCGTTTCCGGTGACGCCAAGGCCGTAGCGGCCGAGGACAGCTCAGGGCAGGGCGATCAGGTCGAGCGCACCGAGGACGGGGAAGCCGAAGACACCAGTCCTGAGCTGAGCGCATGGAGCAAAGCGCTTGAGGCACCACTGAGCCAGATCGAGCGCTACGACTTGTACGCGCGAGGACAGTCGCAATTCGGGACGCATCAGGGCGTCAAGGGGCTTGAGTTCCCACGCGTACTGGTCGTGATCAATGACGACGCGGCGCGAGGTTTTCTTTTTGCCTACGTCAAATTCTTCGGTACCAAGGAGAAGTCAAAGGCGGACCTTGAAAATGAAGCTGCCGGCCGAGAGACCGGTTCGGACCGCACCCGCCGCTTGTTCTACGTGACCTGCAGCCGGGCCGAGAAGAGCTTAGTCATCGTCTACTACTCGCCGGATCCAGCACTGGCTCGCAGTGCCAGCCGAGAACGGTTAGAGAATTTGACGCCGCGTGCAAATATGCCGGAAGGTTCCATGGGATCGCTCTCAGGTTCATAAGTATTCCCGGTTACTTGACATAAGTATATCTATCAATATTTTTGGTGTAACGGTCATTTAGATGGAATGGTCGCCTCCCGCCTTAACGGGCCGTCCGGCGCCGCAATCTCGCGTCCAGAGCATGCGACATTGCTGGTTCGGCAGCCCAGCCGCCAAGGAGAACCAAATGGAACCCACGACCATTGCCATCGATCTGGCCAAGCGCGTTTTCCAGATTCATTATGTCGAGCCTGAAACCGGCGCGATTCACAGCAAGGTACTCAAACGTGCCCAGCTCGCGCCGTTCTTCGCCAACCGGCCGGCGAGTCGCGTCGTTATGGAGGCCAGTGGCAGCGCTCATCATTGGGCCCGGGTCCTGGCACGGCTTGGCCACGACGTGCGGCTCATCGCAGCTCAGTTCGTGCGGCCGTTCGTGAAGTCTAACAAGAATGATGAGGCTGACGCCGCGGCGATCTGGGAAGCTGCCCAGCGTCCCGGCATGCGGTTCGTGGCCGTTAAGACCGAAGACCAGCAAGCCATGCTGGCGATGCACCGGATACGCCAGCAACTGGTCCGGATTCGCGTCATGCAGGTCAACCAACTTCGCGGATTGCTCTACGAGTTCGGCGTCGTGTTGCCTCAAGGCCGTCGTGCATCGATCGACGCCGCCAAAGCCGCGCTGGCGTCACTGGCCGACGAGTTGCCGGCCATGTTGCTAGACAGCCTGCAGGATCAGCTTTCGCGACTCCGTGCGCTCGATGAGCAGATTGCTCGGATCGAGCAACGCATTCTCAATTGGCGGCGCAATGACGATGCATGCCTGCGCATCTCGGAGATTCCGGGCGTGGGCGTACTCACGGCAACTGCCGCGGTTTCGGTCATTGGACAGGCAAGAACGTTTCGCTCGGGGCGGGAGTTTGCCGCCTATCTCGGTCTCGTGCCGCGGCAGAACGGCTCGGGAGGCAAGATCAAGCTCGGTGGGATCAGCAAACGCGGTGACGTTTATCTGCGGACGCTGCTGATCCACGGCGCGCGATCGGTCATCTCGAGCTCAAAGCACTTGCCGGAGCGTTTGCGTCAGATGCTGTCCCGACGACCAACGAACGTCGTTGCTGTTGCACTCGCAAACAAGATGGCGCGAACAATCTGGGCGCTGCTGGCGCATGGCCGAACGTATGAGGCAGCACCGTCGCAGTAGTCAAGCTTCAATTCCTTTATCCCATCCACGGTTGCACAGGTGATGTTGAAAGATGGCAAGACAGGTTGGACCGCGCAAGGGCAAGCCTGAGACATTTCTCGGACCTCGAGTCCGCTATTTAGATTAGGAACCTTGCGGCGAAATCCATCGGGGCCGGCAGGCACGTCCTGCGATCGAGTCCGGATATAAGTCCGCAACCACCCTCCTCGCCACGATCAAAATTGCCTTGCAAATGGGAGGCGACCATATAAGTAATGTCCGGACCGGACATTTGAATCTGGCTTTGACATTGTGTGTAAGAGCAAAGTTGTAATCTATGGCCAGCCCGAATTTTGCAACCCCTGGTTCTGACGTTTTTGGCTTGCGCAAATCTATCCGGAATCTGAGGTTACGCCTCGTTCCACGATGAAAACCGCACCGGTCGATCCTCAAAATGTCGGCAGCTGCTGGGAGCTGTACAACTTGTCAGGTTCTTCGTCCGGTCGCTGTGCCGTTGGATCATCAGAGTTACCGCAGTCGCAAAACCTGGTGGGACAAAATTTCAAGCACGACACCCGAGCGATGGATCGTACGCGGCGTGCTTGGTCAGTACAGCCCAAGCGATTCGAGCGAGCTTGTTGGCGACCGCGCACGCCACCACGTTCGAATGGCGTCGTGTGAGCATCGATCGAATCCACTCGCCAAGCCCATCGGTTCGCAGCGCCACTCGCTGGATGACGGCTCGCGCACATTGGACCAACAGGTGACGCAGATGCTTGTCACCTCGCTTGCTGATTCCATACAAAACGTTGCGGCCTCCGGTGCTGTGTTGCTTGGGAACTAGGCCGATCGACGCGGCAAAGTTGCGCCCGCCTTCATACTGACTAACGTTCCCGATCTCGGACGCGAGAAGACTTGCCGTGACGACACCGATCCCGGGAATCGACAGTAGCCGGGCCGCATTTTCGTCCTCGCGTAACTGCAACTTCAGATCCTTGTCGATGTCATGGACCTGCTGATCCAGATATCGGTAGTGTTCGTGCAATCGGTGCAGCAGCTCGGCCAGTCGAGATGGCAACTCATTGGCGCCCAAGGCATCGGATATGCGATTCAATACAGCTTTGGATGTTGGCAGAGTGATGCCGAATTCCAGAAGAATGCCGTGAATTCGATTGATGGTGGCCGTGCGCTCAACGACGAGTCCCTCTCGAACCCGATGCAACGCAGCAAGTGTTTGCTGTGCCTCTGAGCGAGGTGCTACAAAGCGCATGGAGGGTCGCGCCGCAGCCTCGCAGATCGCTTCGGCGTCGATGTAGTCGTTTTTGTTGCTCTTCACAAAGGGGCGGACAATCTGAGGCGAAATGAGCTTGGCTGCATGTCCCATGGCGATCAATTGACGTGCCAGCCAATGGGATCCCGCGCAGGCTTCCATGACAACCGTCACGGCCTTCAGATTTCCGAAGAACGGCAGGAGCTGGGCGCGCGTCAGCCTCTTGCGAAATACGTATGCGATTCATTACCGACGCCCTTGTCTAGAAATCGCTGCACTCTGATGCTACGTGTCCACGTGGACAGCTGGCATCAGAGGGTATGACAGAAAAACGAGACTTGCGTAGCCGACTGGTGGTCGGTCGGAAACGGGATGGCCGCCGTGAATACGACGATGCTGCCCGAGACGAATTAGTGCAGTTGTGCCTGCAGCCCGGCGTTTCGATTGCGCGGACGGCTATGGAGCATGACCTCAATCCCAACCTGCTGCGCAGTTGGGTCGCACGACATCAAAAGATCCAAGCCCAGGTCGAGCATGAGCGGATGGCCCGGACACCTGTTGTTGCCGATGGCGTTTCAATCGATATTCCAAACTCACCGCCGGCATTCGTGCCAGTCGTGTCGGTGACCACTCCACGGATGGCGCTTTCACCGAAGCCGTTACCTCCAGCTTCTTCGATGGCACTCTCGCTGCACGTACGTCTGTCGAATGGCGTCGAGTTCGATCTCGGTGAGGCGAGCATCGACGAACTGACCACTGTCATCCACATGCTCGGGAGGCTTCCGTGTTCCGGTTCGACGAAGACCTGAAGGTGTATCTGCACCGCGATCCTGTCGACTTCCGCTACGGCATGAACAGCCTGTCGATTCTCGTCGAACAGTCGATGCGACTGAACCCGATGGATGCCTCGCTCTACGTGTTCGGCAATCGGCGTCGTGATCGCATCAAGATCCTCGGCTGGGATGGGAACGGCTTCTGGCTGCTGATGAAACGCCTCGAGGCCGATCGCTTCACTTGGCCAGACAAGAAAACCGAAGTCGTGTCGATGACGACGGACCTGCTGCACGCGTTGCTCGACGGTGATGACATTACCACGATCCAGCGGCATCCGAGACGCGAATATCGTCGCGTCAGTTGAACTCGGGATCGGCATGCCGATCCAGGTCGCCATCACCGCCGACGAACTTGCCGCGCTGCTCGCGATACGCGAAGCGTATGGTTTGCTTCAGCACGAGCATGAAGAAGTTCGCGGCACGCTGCGTCTCGTGACGGCGGAACGCGATCTCGCCGAGGAGCGGCTGCGCGCCTATCGACACGAATTGTTCGGCGCCAAAAGCGAGGCACGAACCTCGGGAAAGCTCGGTCTGTTCAATGAAGCCGAAGCGTTGGGCACGAACGCAACGCCGGCGCAGGAAGACACTCCGGAATTGACGGTCACTGCGCATACGCGCAAGAAACGCGGCCACCGCAAACCGCTCGATCCCACCCTGCCGCGCGACGTCGTGCGACACGAACTGCCCGAAGCTGAACGCTTCTGCGCAAACGATGGGCACGCGCTCGTCGAGTTCGGCGTGGAGATCAGCGAGCAGCTCGATGTGATCCCCGAGCAGCTTCGTGTGATCCAGCACCAGCGCGTCAAATACGCGTGTCCGTGCTGCGATCTCGGCATCAAGGTCACGCCGGCGCCGCCGCGCATCATCCCGCGCGGACTGTTGAGCGAATCGGCACTCGCGTGGATCGCTACCGGCAAGTACCAGTTCGGCATGCCGCTGTATCGCCAGGCTGGCCTACTGCGTCGCTTCGGCGGCGACATCTCGTCGAACACGATTGCTGCCAGCATGGTCCGCGTCGGCCTCTCGACGCAGCCCGTGATCAACCTGATGCGCGATGCGCTGCTCGATTCCGAGCTCATCTACTGCGACGAGGCGACGCTCCAAGTGCTGAAGGAAGAAGGCCGTCGACCGCAATCGACGAGTTACCTCTGGGCGCAGATGACCGGTTCGGGCGTTCCCATTCGTTGCTTCACCTATACCCCGGGACGCGGTGCCAAGCTGGCCGACAAGCTGTTCACCGGGATCCGCGCGGGTGCGGTCATGATGACCGATAGCTACGAGCCCTACAACGACATCGCTCAACGTCACCAGTTCGTGCATCTTGGATGCTGGGTTCACGTGAGACGGTACTTCGTCAAAGCGGAGGACAGCGTCCCGAAGGCTGCTCGAACGCCCAATCTGCTCGCGACGCGCTTCATCAAGCTGATCGGAAAGTTGTTCGCTGCCGAGACACGTAGTGAAATGTGGCCGGCGCAGCGACGACAGCGATTGCGACGACGATACAGCGTACGCGTACTCGACGCCATCCACGCGTTGATGCTCGAGCAGTCATCTGGCATCGTACCGAAGAGCCTGCTTGGTAAGGGATTGACTTACCTGCGCGCGCAGTGGCCAAAGCTCATCCGTTACGTCGAGAACGGCGACTGGCCCATCTCGAACAATCCCTGCGAAAACGCGATTCGTCCGTTCTGCGTCGGGCGCCGCGGGTGGCTGTTCTCGGACACCGTCGACGGCGCAAACGCAAGCGCCAATCTATATACGCTCGTCGAGACCTGCAAGGCGAGCGGCATCGATCCCTATCACTATCTCACCTGGCTGTTCCAGCGTCTCCCGCTGGCAAAGACCGTCGACGATTACGACGCGCTGCTGCCGTGGAAGATGCCTACGGCCTCGCATTAACCAGCCATCTCACATTCAACGGAGGTAAACATGTCCGATCCAAAGCAAATCAAAGCGTACGTCCAGGACGCGTCAGGACAGTTGGTACCCCTTACCGCAGACTCGCTCGTTCTGGAATTCCCATCAGGTGACTCTCTAGAGGTCTCCTGGGAAACGCAGCATCCTGATGACCCTCGTCCAGCATGTCTGGCAGTATGGGGTGGACGTCGTGTTTCAAAACCCCTGTCGGAAGAAGAAATCAACGCTCAAACTCGTGCGACATCGGTTGCGATTTTACCCTCAGCCTCGAACCTCGTACTCGTTCATCCGTACTCGCACCCCATCCGCAAGCGTACCTAAAAATCGGCACCGTTCCGGAACGACGCCTCCCCATCAACCTCCCTGAGAGGCGTCAATGATGGATCGCTTACCGAAATACCTCGTGACCTTTCACGTCTTGCCCATGCAGATGAAACACATGCTTGCCCAAATCGATACCGATCAGCGTGATCTTGTTCATGGCGCTCTCCTCTACCGTGGACCGAACTTCCTATCGCAGAACGGTCGCGGGGATCGGGCTGGCCATTTCATTATGTCCGCGGACATTTGAGAATGTCTTTGACAGACAGACAGACAGACAGACAGGCAGACAGACAGACAGACAGACAGACAGACAGACAGACAGGCAGACAGACAGGCAGACAGACAGACAGATAGATAGATAGATAGATAGACCGCTCTCGGAATTCGATTCATCCAAGCCAACGTTTCTCGATTTTACGAAACGTTGACTTCCATTTTTCAGGTCGGCCCCAGTATTCGAGGTATTGAAGTGGCTGCGGGAGGTGGAGCGTGCGAACCTGCCGGACGTGGCGCCGGACGTGGCGCCGGACGTGGCGCCGGACGACAGCGCAGACGAGCGTGTGCGTCCGGATGCCGCAGAGGGTTGACAAATCAAACAATTGTATTTCGCATGATTTTTGAAAGTTGTTCCGTGGGGCGGAGCGTACAGTGAATCGTGTTGCATCGCCGCATCGATTGGCTAACCATTGACCGGTATGAGGATGTGGTCTGGCCCAAAAAACGCGTGACTCCGATGTAATTGAATTGGAAGAGATGACGCCGTCAATGCTTGAGGCAATTCAGGCTGGCGTGACCATCAAGGATATGCAGGGTACTCCCAGGACTTGATGGATGGCATCTATGCCTATGCGTATCGATTCTATCAGCGGGGGCGTCTGGACGAGGCGGAGGTGTTCTTCCGGTTTCTGTATATCTACGATTTTTACAACGTGGACTATGCGATGGGACTGGCCCACTCAACAATCATGAGGAAGTAGTTCCTATGGCTTCTATTCAACAAAGTCTTCAGAACATCAATCGGTATCAGCGGCACGCTACGCTGCCGATGCTGCGTCA